>CAMAWQ010000016.1 GCA_945862005.1 Hylemonella gracilis
CTTTGATTCTCAGCTGGCTTTTGAGTTTTTTCAGGGTTTTGTGAACCACGCTTTCGTGACCCTACACATAGACAACCTTAGGGGCGAAAACTCGCACCACCAAGCTGAAACCGTGTTCAAAGCCTTTGCCCGCGCCTTGCGAATGGCCCTAGAGCTTGATCCACGGGCTCTGGGCACTATTCCTTCTACCAAGGGCAGCTTGTAAGGTGTTGACCGTTGCGGTGTTGGACTACGGCATGGGCAACTTGCGCTCGGTGTCGCAGGCGGTCGTGGCGGCTGCGCACAACACCGCGTGGCGCGTGCACATCACCTCCCGGCCAGAAGACGTGCGGGCGGCCGACCGCGTTATCTTGCCCGGTCAGGGCGCCATGCCCGACTGCATGCGCGAGCTTCAGGCCTCGGGCTTGCAAGAAGCGGTGTTGGACGCGGCAGCCCAAAAACCCTTGTTTGGGGTGTGTGTGGGCAGGCAAATGATGCTCGACCACAGCGCAGAAGGCGCCACTCCATCCTTAGGTTTGATTCCTGGCCAAGTGCTGCGGTTTGACTTGGCGGGCCAACTCCAGCCCGATGGCAGCCGCTACAAAGTGCCTCAAATGGGCTGGAATCAGGTGGAGCAGGTGGCTCAAGATGAGCATCAGGGGGCGGTGCACCCCATGTGGGCGGGGATTCCCAACGGCAGTTACTTCTATTTTGTTCACAGTTTTTATGCCTGTCCGTCAGATGTACGCCACAGTGCAGGCCTGACCGAGTATGGCGGACGCTTTTCAAGCGCCATTGCACGCGATAATATTTTTGCAACCCAATTCCACCCCGAAAAAAGTGCTGCCCACGGCCTGGCCCTCTACCGAAATTTCTTGCTTTGGAACCCTTAAGGCGTCCTTGCCTGCCGGACTCTTCTTTTTTTATTCGCCTCACACCAGCTGCATTCAAGCGTCATGTTGTTAATTCCCGCCATTGATTTAAAAGACGGTCATTGCGTTCGCCTCAAGCAAGGCGACATGGATCAATCCACCACCTTTGGTGAGGAGCCTGATGTCATGGCCCGCAGTTGGGTGGCGCGCGGCGCGCGACGTCTGCATTTGGTGGACTTGAACGGCGCTTTTGCCGGTCAACCCAAAAACGAGCAGGCCATCCGCAAAATTTTGCGCGAGGTGGGCGACGAAATTGACGTGCAACTGGGGGGAGGTATACGCGATTTAGACACCATCGAACGCTACCTTGACGCCGGTTTGCGCTACGTCATTATTGGCACTGCGGCGGTCAAAAACCCAGGGTTTTTGCAAGACGCCTGCACCGCATTTGGCGGCCACATCATCGTGGGGCTAGATGCCAAAGACGGCAAGGTGGCCACAGACGGCTGGAGCAAACTCACCCGCCACGAGGTGGTGGATTTGGCTAAAAAGTTTGAAGATTACGGTGTGGAATCCATCATTTACACCGACATTGGACGCGACGGCATGCTCTCGGGCATCAACATTGAGGCCACCGTTAAGTTGGCGCAGGCCTTAACCATTCCGGTCATTGCGTCAGGTGGTTTGAGCAACATGGCCGACATTGAATCCTTGTGCGCCGTTGAAGATGAAGGCGTGGAGGGTGTGATTTGTGGCCGCGCTATCTACACCGGTGATCTAGACTTTGAAGCAGCGCAACTGCGAGCAGACGAGCTGGGGCAATAGCAACCCGTGCTGGCCAAACGCATCATTCCCTGCCTGGATGTCACAGGCGGTCGAGTCGTCAAGGGTGTCAACTTTGTAGAGCTTCGCGATGCGGGCGACCCGGTTGAAATTGCCGCCCGCTACAACGATCAGGGTGCAGATGAGCTCACCTTCCTAGACATCACCGCCACCAGCGACAACCGCGATGTGCTGCTGCACATCATTGAAGCGGTGGCCTCTCAAGTATTTATTCCCCTCACCGTGGGCGGCGGTGTGCGCACCGTGGACGATGTGCGGCGCTTGCTCAATGCTGGTGCTGACAAAACCAGCTTCAATTCTGCCGCCATTGCTAATCCTCAAGTTATTCGAGACGCCTCAGCTAAGTACGGCGCTCAATGCATTGTGGTGGCCATAGACGCTAAGAAGCGTACCGAGCTTGAAGAACAACGCCTTGATGCAGCAGGCCAGCCCATGGGTCCTGGGTGGGACGTGTTCAGCCACGGTGGGCGTAAAAACGTGGGGTTGGATGCGGTGGCATGGGCCACGCAGATGGCCGAACATGGCGCGGGTGAAATTTTGCTCACCAGCATGGACCGCGATGGCACCAAAAGCGGTTTTGACTTGGCCTTGACCAAAGCCGTGACCCATGCGGTGGATGTGCCTGTGATCGCCTCGGGCGGTGTGGGCAACTTAGACCATTTGGTAGACGGCATCCGCTTGGGCGGGGCCGATGCGGTGCTGGCGGCCAGTATTTTTCACTATGGCGAGTACACCGTTCAACAAGCCAAAGAGCGCATGCGCGATTGCGGCATACCTGTGCGCCTTTAAGATGTCTTCATGAATTGGCTGGAACAAATCAAGTGGGACGCCCAAGGCTTGGTGCCCGTGATCGCGCAAGAAGCTTCCTCTGGGGATGTGCTCATGATGGCTTGGATGAACCGCGAGGCTTTGCAAACAACAGCTGAGTTGAAGCGGGCTGTGTACTTCAGTCGTTCGCGCAACAAGCTGTGGTTTAAGGGCGAAGAATCTGGCCATGTGCAAACCGTGCACGATATTCGCCTGGATTGCGACCAAGACGTGGTCTTGCTTAAAGTGACCCAGTTGGGTCATGAGCCCGGTATTGCCTGCCATACCGGACGCCACAGTTGTTTTTTTCAGAGCTTGCAGCCCGAGGGTTGGCAGGCCGTTGATCCGGTCCTCAAAGACCCCGAAACCATTTACAAATGAGTGCCATGAGTTCCCAAGAACAACCTAAATTGCATGCGACACCCTTCGCAGATACCTTGGCACGGCTGGCTGGCGTGATTGAAAGCCGCAAAGCCGCCCAGGGCGGTGACCCAGAGTCCAGCTATGTGGCTCGGTTGTTGCACAAGGGGCCGGATGCCTTTTTGAAGAAAGTGGGCGAAGAGGCCACCGAGGTGGTGATGGCGGCCAAAGACTTGGACCATGGTGGCGACCCTGCCAAGCTGGTCAATGAGGTAGCGGACTTGTGGTTCCACTGCATGATTGCCTTGGCGCACTATGGTCTCAAGCCTGCCGACGTGTTGGCAGAGCTGGAACGCCGCGAAGGCACCAGCGGCATTGAAGAAAAAGCACTGCGCAAAGCCCTAAAGCGTGAGGGAGAAGGTTTATGAGCCCTGTGTTGCCACACGATCCCAACTGCATTTTTTGCAAAATTGTGTCGGGTAGCATCCCGTGTAAAAAAGTGTTCGAGGATGAGCAGGTGTTGGCGTTTCATGACATCAACCCTTGGGCGCCCGTGCATTTTTTAATCATTCCCAAGCTGCATCTGCCGTCTATGGCGCAGGTTGGGCCTGAGCATGCGGCCCTGCTGGGGCACATGATGGGTTTGGCTCCTAAGCTGGCTTTGGAGCAAGGTTGCCGTCCTTACCCTGAAGGTGGGTACCGCATCATTTGCAATACTGGTGCGGATGGCGGGCAAGAGGTGCACCACCTGCACCTGCATGTGGTGGGTGGCCCCAGGCCTTGGCTCAAGGGGTAAATCAAACTTAAACCTAAGGCAGCATGGGCGCTCAAAGTACCCTAAACTGGTAGGCCTTGCTGTTGCAGCCGTTCGGGTCGAAGAGCATGCGTCACGTTTAGAATGAATTGATTCTTCAGGAGAGAGACATGGGTTCGTTTTCAGTTTGGCACTGGTTGATCGTTTTGTTGATCGTGGTGCTGGTATTTGGTACCAAAAAACTCAAAAGCCTAGGCGGTGATTTGGGTGGTGCCGTTAAAGGATTTAAAGACGGCATGAAAGACGGTTCCGTCAAACCGGAAGACGCCAACACCGCAGCGTCCACGGCTGCTGATGCAGCGCCGGCGCCGGCCCCCGCCCCCCAAGTGGCCACTGCTTCGGTAGCCACGCCAGCAGTTCAAGACAAAAATACGATTGACGTAGAAGCCAAGCCTAAGGCGTGATTGATCTTGGCATTTCCAAACTGGCCCTGATTGGCGTTGTCGCGCTGATTGTGATCGGTCCTGAAAAATTACCCAAAGTTGCCCGTACATTTGGTGCCTTACTGGGTAAAGCCCAACGCTACGTGGCCGACGTGAAGGCCGAGGTAAACCGGTCCATGGAGCTCGATGAGCTCAAAAAAATGCGAACCACGGTAGAAGAGGCGTCTCGCGACATCAAAGGATCGCTGGAGGAAAACGCCAAGGTCTTTGAAAACAGTTGGAGCGAAGCCACATCAGAAATTGACATGGGCTTTTCTAGCACGAGTAGCCCTAGTAGCAGCTGGGCGGATTCAGCTATGGTGACCTTCCCGGAATACAAGCACCCTGGCAAAAAATGGCGTCTCAAGCGTGGGGCTACCCCCGTTTGGTACAAGGCCCGGCAAGGCGTCCGTACCCGAGCCCTATCTGGTGCGGCCCGCGTGGCCCGCTTTCGCCCATCAGGCCTTAGCAACTGATGAATTCTCAAGACGAGTTGGCCGGAACCGAGCAGCCTTTTGTGCAGCACTTGATGGAGTTGCGCGACCGTCTAGTGCGCGCCCTCATTGCGCTGGCGCTTGCGGCCGTAGCTTTGGGCATTTACCCCGGACCCGCAGAGCTTTATGACTTTTTGGCCGCGCCTCTGGTGGCACATTTGCCTAAAGGCGCCACATTGATTGCCACCTCGGTGATTTCGCCGTTCATGGTGCCGATCAAAATCACCCTGATGTCGGCTTTTTTAATTGCATTGCCCGTCATCTTGTACCAACTTTGGGCGTTTGTGGCCCCAGGTCTTTACAACCACGAGAAAAAACTGGTTGTGCCCTTGGTGGTATCCAGCACCCTGCTGTTTTTTGTGGGGGTGGCGTTTTGTTACTTTTTTGTTTTTGGGCAAGTGTTTGCCTTTATCCAGAGCTTTGCGCCTAAAAGTATTACCGCCGCGCCTGATATTGAGGCGTATTTAAGCTTTGTACTCACCATGTTTTTAGCCTTCGGCTTGGCTTTTGAGGTACCCATTGTGGTGGTAGTGCTGGCCCGTATGGGCATCGTGAGTATTGAAAAATTCAAGGCATTCCGCGGCTACTTTATTGTGCTGGCCTTCATCATTGCTGCGGTGGTCACACCGCCTGATGTCGTGTCTCAATTGGCTCTGGCGATTCCTATGTGCGTGTTGTATGAAGTGGGTTTATGGGCCGCGCAAATGTTTATCCGGCACACCAAACCTCCAGAGCAAAATGCTGAGTCTGATGCTGCAAGTAATGTAGTCGCACCGGCTGATCCAGCCAAGCCCGCCGACTCCTCCCATACGCCTTAAACGTTATCGTGCTCTTGGCTTAGGACGCACGCCCGGCGACACGTTGATCTGCAGTTTTTGATCTTGGCGCAAAATTTCAAACGGTGCCGCCTCGCCAGGCTTGAGGCCAGCCACGCGGCTTAAAAGTTCGGGCACATTGCGCACTGTCTGGCCCGCCACTTGCACAATCACATCGCCTGGCCGAATCCCGGCATTGGCCGCAGGACCGTTTTGCAATACCCCGGTGATGATCACGCCGCTGATTTCACCCCTGTTGGTGCGAATGCCAAAGGTTTCCGCCAGTTCGGGTGAAAGTTCATTAGGCTCGACCCCAATCCAGCCGCGGGTGACCTGACCCTCCCGCACAATACTTTCCAAGACTTGCTTGGCCGTGGCCACGGGTATGGCAAACCCAATGCCCATATTGCCTCCTGATTTGGAGTAAATGGCGGTGTTAATGCCCAGCAGATTGCCATTGGCGTCCACCAGCGCGCCGCCCGAGTTACCCGGGTTGATGGCGGCATCGGTTTGAATGAAGTTTTCAAAGGTGTTGATGCCCAGTTGGTTGCGGCCCAGCGCGCTCACGATGCCGCTCGTCACGGTTTGTCCAACACCAAAGGGGTTGCCAATGGCCAGCACCTGGTCGCCCACCTGGGCCTGCTCTGAGTTGCCCAGCACAATCACGGGCAATTTGTCGAGTTCAATTTTCAAGACCGCCAGGTCGCTGTCGGGGTCGGTACCGATAACTTTGGCGCGGCTGCGGCGGCCATCTACCAAAATCACCTCAATGTCGTCTGCCCCTTCCACCACGTGGTTGTTGGTCAACAGGTAGCCGCTGGCGCTAACTATCACACCGCTGCCCAGCCCAGTTTGGGCTTCTTCGCCGGGCTCGCCAAAGAAAAACCTAAACCAAGGGTCGTTGCTGGGAGTTTTGCGAGCCGCTTTGCTGGTGCTGATGCTCACCACGGCAGATGAGGCGCGTTGCGCAGCAGCCCTTAAACTGCCCGCAGGAGCCGCGATGCTGCTGGGGTCCGCCTGAATCAGCGACAAATGGGTGGAGAGGTTGCGGCCCAGCCAGTCGGGCTTGAGGGTCAAGACCACAAAATAAATGGCCAATAACACCGTCACGGTTTGTGCAAACCACATCCAAAGTTTTTTCATTATGAAATTGTAGAGTGCCCGGGGTGAAACCAACTGTTGTCATGCTCCAAGTGGATCCTGCTGCGCCCGCTAAACCGGCTTGGGGTGCGCCTTGCAATGGGTGCGGAGTGTGTTGTGTGTCAGAACCCTGTCCATTAGGTGTATGGCTCACACGCCAACGCCAAGGACAATGTGGCATTTTGCGGTGGGAGGCTGTAACGTCACGCTATGTCTGTGGCGCCCTTTTTGAGCCTAGGCTTGTGGCACAGGCGTATCTGCCCAAAGGCATGAAATGGTCGGCGCCCATATTGCATAGGCTTTTGAGGCTCATGGCCCCCCGCTGGATTGCCTCTGGCACCGGTTGCGACTGCTCTTACGAAGTTCAGCCGGTATCCCCCAAAATACCACCATGACTGAACGCACCCAGCTCCTGCAGACGCTAGACCAAATTTTGCAGCCCAGTAAATTTAAAGATTACGGTCCCAACGGCTTGCAAGTAGAGGGGCGGCCCCAAGTGCGCAAACTGGTGTCTGGGGTGACCGCAAGTTTGGCCATGATTGAAGCGGCCGTTGCTGCTGGTGCCGATGCCTTGCTGGTCCACCATGGCCTGTTTTGGCGGGGGCAAGATGGTCGCGTGACCGGCTGGATGAAAAAGCGTTTGGCGCTCTTGCTTGAACACGACCTGAACTTGCTGGCTTATCACCTGCCTTTAGATGCCCATCCCGAGCTGGGCAATAACGCTCAGTTGGGCAAGCGCTTGGGGTTGGCTGTCACGGGGCGCTTTGGCGAGCAAGAATTAGGGTTTAAAGGCCAACGCGCCGATGGTGCGGTGTTTTCTGGCCCTCAAGCGTTAGCAGAGCATGTACAAAAAACGCTGCACAAAACTCCGGTTCATGTCGGTCCCGCCAAAGGAGAGATTCGAGCCCTAGGCTGGTGTACGGGTGGGGCGCAAGGCTATTTTGAAAGCGCTATTGCCGCAGGCGTAGATGCTTTTATAACGGGCGAGATATCAGAACCCCAAGCCCACTACGCGCGGGAATGTGGTGTGCACTTTTTGGCCTGCGGTCACCATGCCACAGAGCGCTACGGCGCCCCCGCCGTAGCGGCCCATGTGGCAGAGCTGCTGGGCTTAGAACATGAGTTCATCGACATAGACAATCCAGCCTGAGTAGATTGCCCAACATGCAGAACGCTTCTATTCAAAACCGCCAAACCCTTGGCGCCCAAACCAGCAACCCTCAACTTAAGCCAAAGCTGTTGGCCATCACCATGGGCGATGCCGCGGGCATTGGGCCGGAGGTGATTGTCAAGGCCTTTATGGAAGAGCCCGAACTGTTGGAGCATTGCTTTGTCGTGGGTGAGGTAGCCACCCTAAGGCGTGCCGCACAGGTGGTTCACGCGGCCATGCGTTCTGAAACCCCAGCGCCTCATACCTTGCCATGGCCAGTGATGCAAATGGAATTGCAAGACTTTCCTGAGGCGTCCGAAAACGAGTTCCCCCCCCAATGCATCCCGGTTTTGGAGTTGCGTGCTTTTGACCAGCCGTTGCCGTGGGGCCGCATCAGCGCAGCTGCTGGCGCTATGGCGGGTGAATGCGTGGCTTGGGCGGCTGATGCTGCTTTGCGGGGCGCTATTTCTGGCTTGGTCACCGCCCCCTTGCACAAAGAAGCGCTCTCGGCTGCAGGAATGCCGTGGAGCCTTTACCCAGGTCACACTGAATTGTTGCAAGCGCGGGCCGCAGTATTTTTAAATCAACCTGTGCATGATCTGCCCGTACGAATGATGCTGGCCAGCGATGAGCTGCGCACCGTGCTGGTGAGCATTCACCTCTCTCTCAAAGACGCCTTGGCGGCGGTCACGCAAGAGCAAGTCTTGCAAACCCTCAGAATCACCCACGAGTCGCTGAGCCGTGCCTGGGGGCGAGCACCGGTGGTAGGAGTAGCGGGTCTGAACCCACACGCCGGGGAGGGCGGGCTGTTTGGTCGAGAAGAGCTCGACATCATTGCGCCTGCCGTGGCTCAAGCCTGTGCCGAAGGCATCCAAGCCTCTGGCCCTTGGGCGCCGGACACGGTGTTCATGCGGGCGCGCCAAACTTTGGGGCATCCCGGCGAATTTGATGTAGTGGTGGCCATGTACCACGACCAAGGATTGATTCCCATCAAATACCTTGGGCTGGACCAGGGAGTCAACGTAACACTAGGGTTACCCCTAGTGCGCACCAGCCCTGACCATGGCACCGCCTTTGATTTGGCAGGCACCGGGCGCGCGGACGCTAGCAGTTTGAAAGCATCCGTTCGAATGGCCAAGCTTTTGGCTGGAGTGGGCCTACAAACAAGGGTTTCATGACGGTCAGATACAATCAGAGGTTGATTTATATGGTCTTTAACCTATCTTCATCCTGCATTCACCGAGGATTTTCATGAGCGATATGCTTGCCGAACAAAGCCAAATGGACCCCAGCAAACGGACGTGGTTGATCGCCACCAGTTGCGCTGGTGTGGTGGGTGGTGCTGCTGTAGCGGTGCCCTTTATTAGTACTTTTCAGCCTTCCGAAAAGGCCAAAGCTGCAGGTGCTGCCGTAGAAGTAGACATTTCCAGTTTGAAAGCTGGCGAAAAAGTGACGGTAGAGTGGCGCGGTAAACCTGTCTGGATTGTCAAGCGTACTCCAGAGCAGCTGGAAAGCCTGAACAAAATTGAAAGCCAATTGGCTGATGCCAAGTCTGCCCGTAAGCCTGACGAGCTCACACCCCAGTACGCACGCAACCAACACCGGTCCATTAAGCCGGATGTCTTTGTGGCAGTGGGTATTTGCTCCCACTTGGGTTGCTCGCCATCTGATAAGTTTCAAACAGGTGCGCAGCCCTCTTTGCCGGATGACTGGGGCGGTGGATTTTTGTGCCCCTGTCATGGTTCTACTTTTGATATGGCCGGCCGCGTGTTTAATAACAAGACTGCCCCAGACAATCTAGAAGTTCCCCCCCACATGTACCTGTCGGACAGCAAATTGCTGATCGGCGAAGACAAGAAAGCTTGAGGACCCGAACCATGGCTCGCCAATTCAAGGAAATCTCCCCCAACGCACCGGTTGCAGACCGCCTGACCAACTGGTTTGAAAACCGTATCCCAACTGCTTTTGAAGCCTACAAAATTCACATGTCGGAGTACTACGCTCCGAAAAACTTCAATATTTGGTATTTTTTTGGCGCACTGGCCATGCTGGTGCTGGTCATTCAAATCGTTACCGGTATTTTCTTGGTCATGCACTACAAGCCTGACGCTGCTCTGGCTTTTGCCTCGGTGGAATACATCATGCGCGACGTGCCTTGGGGCTGGCTGGTTCGTTACATGCACTCTACCGGCGCCTCTGCCTTCTTTGTAGTGGTGTACCTGCACATGTTCCGTGGTCTTATTTATGGCAGCTACCGCAAGCCGCGCGAACTGGTGTGGCTGTTTGGTTGCGCCATTTTCCTGGTGCTCATGGCCGAAGCCTTTATGGGTTACTTGCTGCCTTGGGGGCAAATGAGCTACTGGGGCGCCCAGGTGATCGTGAACCTCTTTGCTGCCATTCCTTTCATCGGCCCCGATTTAGCTTTGCTGATTCGTGGTGACTATGTGGTGGGCGATGCCACCTTGAACCGGTTTTTTGCTTTCCACGTCATTGCGGTGCCTTTGGTGCTGCTCGGCTTGGTGGTAGCTCACTTGTTGGCTTTGCATGACGTGGGCTCCAATAACCCTGATGGCGTGGAAATCAAAGGCCCCAACGCACCTCGCGATGCAAAAGGCAACCCATTAGACGGTATTCCTTTCCACCCTTACTACACTGTTCACGACATCATGGGCGTGGGTGTGTTTTTGCTGGTGTTCAGCGCCATTGTGTTTTTTGCGCCTGAGGCGGGTGGCTACTTCTTGGAGTACAACAACTTTATTCCTGCTGACCCTCTCAAAACTCCGGCGCACATCGCCCCTGTTTGGTACTTCACGCCCTTTTATTCCATGTTGCGTGCCATTACTGACGAGATGATGTACGTGCTGATTGCCTGCGTGCTGGCAGGTGCCTTTTTGGGTGCATTCAAGAGCAAGCTGCCCAATATCCTTAAAGCCGCTGTGGTGGGTGCCGCCGTGGTGCTGTCGGCCATGATGCTGGCTATTGACGCCAAATTTTGGGGCGTGGTGGTCATGGGCGGTGCGGTCATTATTTTGTTTTTCCTGCCTTGGCTGGACAACTGCGAAGTCAAATCCATCCGTTACCGCCCTGATTGGCAGCTCTACATGTACGGCATTTTCGTGCTGAATTTTGTGGTGCTGGGTTACTTGGGTGTTCAGCCACCCTCACTTTTGGGTGAGCGTGTGTCTCAGTTAGGAACTCTGTTTTATTTTGGGTTTTTCCTGCTGATGCCTTGGTGGAGCCAAGTTGGCAAGACCAAGCCGGTGCCTGATCGCGTGACGTTTACTGCCCATTGACCTGACACTGAGCTGAAAGACACCTCTCATGAAAAAGTACATTTTTGCTTTGATCACGTCCTTGAGCCTCGCGGGTGCGGCACAGGCCGCTGGCGGCGAAGGCATTGCTTGGGACAAAGCCCCAGTTAACACCAGTGATCTGACTTCTTTGCAAAACGGCGCCAAGCTGTTTGTCAATTACTGTTTGAACTGCCACTCCGCAGCCTACATGCGCTTTAACCGCTTGCGCGACATTGGTTTGACCGATGAGCAGATTAAAGACAACCTTTTGTTTTCCACCGATAAAGTGGGCGACACCATGAAGGCGAACATTGATCCAAAGCAGGCTAAAGACTGGTTTGGCGGTAACCCTCCTGACTTGACCTTGATTGCCCGTTCACGTGCTGGCCATCAAGGGTCGGGTGCCGACTATCTTTATACCTACTTGCGCACCTACTATGTGGACGACACAAAAGTTACTGGTTGGAACAATTTGGCATATCCCAATGTGGGGATGCCCCATGTGTTGTGGGAGCTGCAAGGCAAACGCCTCCCCGTTTTTGACACTAAAGAAGAACACGGCCGTCAAGTGAATGTGTTCAAAGGCTGGGAGCAAGTCACTCCCGGCACCATGACCCCCTTGCAGTACGATCAGAACATCGGCGACTTGGTTAACTTTTTGCAGTGGATGGGCGAACCCGCCCAAAAAGCCCGCGTGCAAATTGGTGTTTGGGTGATGCTTTTTTTGCTGATCTTCACCTTCATCGCTTGGCGGCTTAACGCGGCATACTGGAAAGACATTAAGTAATCTGGACCATTTCCGGCCCCTTGTTTCTAATAGGGCCGGACCCCTAGAGTGGGCTTGCTTGGCGCAGCCCACTCTTTTCAATTTTTAGGAGTCGTTAGCCATGATGGTGTTGTATTCAGGAACCACTTGCCCCTTTTCCCATCGTTGTCGTTTTGTGTTGTTTGAAAAAGGCATGGATTTTGAAATCCGTGACGTTGACCTCTACAACAAACCCGAAGATATCAATGTCATGAACCCCTACGGTCAGGTCCCCATTTTGGTGGAACGAGACCTGATTCTGTACGAGTCCAACATCATTAACGAATACATTGACGAGCGTTTTCCGCATCCCCAGTTGATGCCCGGTGACCCGGTGGACCGTGCCCGTGTGCGCCTGTTTTTGCTTAACTTTGAAAAAGAACTTTTTGTGCATGTGTCCACCTTGGAGTCGCGTGCTGCTAAAAGCAACGAAAAGGCCTTGGAAAAAGCCCGTTCGCACATTCGCGACCGTTTAACCCAGTTGGCCCCTGTGTTCCTCAAGAACAAGTTTATGCTGGGCGACAACTTCTCGATGCTGGACGTGGCCATTGCGCCTCTGTTGTGGCGCTTGGATTTTTACGGCATTGATCTGAGCAAAAACGCGGCCCCGTTGCTGAAGTATGCAGAACGCATTTTTTCTCGCCCTGCCTACATTGAGGCACTCACACCTTCTGAAAAGGTCATGCGCAAGTAAGTAGAGCGGCGCTTTCGGCTCATGAACATACTACCCCTTCCGTCCACTCGCCCTTATTTGATTCGGGCTTTGTACGAGTGGTGTTGTGAGCACCACTTCACGCCCTATTTGGCTGTCAAGGTCGATCAAAGGACTCAGGTGCCCCGTGAGCATGTGCGAGACGGCGAAATCGTGCTCAACATCAGCAATACAGCCACCAGTTCCTTAAAGTTGGGCAATGACGTCATTGAGTTCAAGGCCCGATTTGGTGGTGTGGCACGTGATATTTTTGTGCCCGTAGACCGCGTCATGGCCATCTACGCCCGAGAAAACGGGCAAGGTATGTCTTTTCCAATGCAAGACATGCAAGCAGCCTCATCACAAGACGCTTCCACGCTTTTGCCTTTTTCTGTGTCAGAAAGTGAAGGTCCTCTCAATTCCGCCGAAGTAGAGTCTTTGGAGGGCCAAGGGCTCAAGCCTGCCACCCCCAAGCGTAGGCAGCCCAAGTTGCAATCCGTCAGTTCCAGACCTGCTGATGAAGACCCGCCTGAGCCACCTCCAGCGGGCAAAGAGGGCGCTGCGAAAAGGCCAGCCCTTAAACGCGTGAAATAGGCTTGGGTTTTGAGGCTTTCAGACCAAGCCTTGAAGCTAGAATAGCCATTGTGCCGGTTTAGCTCAGTTGGTAGAGCAACCGCCTTGTAAGCGGTAGGTCGTCAGTTCGAATCCGACAACCGGCACCAATGTTCAAAAGACCTGACCAGTTCAGGTCTTTTTCATTTGAAGCTTCATTTCAAATCTGAACCTCAACTCACAGCAGATCACCTGTTTCAAGGGCAGTCGCGGTTTCTCAATTCTGTATTTTTAAGCGTATACACTGCACGTCCCATCCCAGCTGCTGAAGGCGGTTTTGCATGTCAGGTACGTATTGGCGCAGTTTGGCGGCCATGGAATTGTTGGCCACCAATAAGCACCATTCAGTTCCTGCTATGGGGCCTGCTTGGATGCCCTGTTGCATCGCCGCAGGCAGCAGTGGAGAACTAGCTTGCAGCCGCGCCTTGGATTCTTGGGTCAGTTCGCTGAGCCGGGCCAAGAAAGGCGAGGCTTGGCTTGCTTCTTGGATGCTCAGTGTTTTGGCAGAAGGTTTCACATCAAGGCTTATGGAGTAAGTTGATGCAGGTCATTATCACGGACGCTTGGATTGCTAGGTCGCGTTCTATTTATCTCAGCGGCACCCGCTTGACCCTGGTGCTTGTTGCCATGGCATTGGTCATGATGGTCTTGGCCGCAGTTTTTTACCACTTGGTGTTTTTAAAGGGTGCCCGCGATGGCTGGCCCGTGGTGAGCAGCTTGGTGCGTCTGGTAGTGAGGGATGAATTCGCCCTTAAAGACCGCTTGATGAGCGAAAACCTAGATGCCATGGCCCGACGTTTAGGCGAAATGCAAGCCAAGATGATGCAGTTGGAAGCCTTAGGCGAGCGGGTATCGGGTTTGGCAGGTCTTAATCCGGCCGAAGTTAAGGTGCAGCCCGGCCGTGGGGGCGTTTCCATTGAAGGACGCCCTTTATCTTTGAACGAAGTCAAATCGGTCATGAGCAACCTGGAGCAGGTCAGCGACTTGCGGGTCGACATGCTGTCGATCATGGAAAGCCGGCTCATGGAGCAAAAAATCCGCGCCATGATGGTGCCCACCCAACAGCCCGTTGCAGGGCATATGGGGTCGGGTTTTGGTTGGCGCATAGACCCTTTTAGTGGCCACAATGCCATGCACACAGGAATTGATTTTGTGGCGACCGTGGGTTCTCCTGTGTACGCCGCTGCCGGTGGCGTGGTGGTGTCCCAAGAGTGGATGGCTGAATACGGCCAAGTGGTTGAAATCGATCATGGGCAAGACTTGCTGACCCGTTACGCCCATTTGTCCAGATCCGCGGTGCGTAAGGGTGATTTGGTCAAACGTGGCCAGCGCATTGCCGATGTGGGCAACACCGGACGCTCTACCGGACCCCATTTACATTTTGAGGTGCTGGTGCGCGGCGTCCCCCAAGACCCGCAAAAGTTCCTCTCCGCCAGCCGTGCAGCCGCACCGCCCAAAAACTGGACAGATGCAGCGCCATAACTCCAATCCAAGCTCTGATTTGCAGCCTAGGACCAAACGGTAGAATCCAAGGCTGTTTTCACCCCTGACGTCGGCCTCTGAACAGGCTTGATCTGCATGTTCAATAACTTCCTCACCCAACTTTTTGGTAGCCGCAATGAGCGCTTGCTCAAGCAATACCGAACCACCGTCACCCGCATCAACGCCCTAGAGACTCGTTACGAGACCCTCTCTGATGACGAATTGCGCGCCTGCACCGAGAGCTTTAAACAGCGCTTGGCAGATGGTGAGGCTATGGACGATCTGTTGCCCGAGGCCTTTGCCGTGGTGCGCGAGGGGTCCAAGCGCGTCATGAAAATGCGCCACTTTGACGTTCAGCTTATGGGCGGCATGGCCTTGCACCAAGGCAAGATTGCCGAAATGCGCACGGGGGAGGGCAAAACTCTCACCGCCACGCTGCCGGTGTACTTGAATGCGTTAGCCGGGCATGGCGTCCATGTGGTCACGGTGAACGACTACTTGGCTAACCGAGACGCGGTCTGGATGGGCAAGCTCTACAGCTTTTTAGGATTGACGGTAGGTGTTAATTTGCCTAATTCGTCTCGCGAAGAGAAGCAAGCAGCCTACCAAGCCGACATCACTTACGGCACCAACAACGAATTTGGGTTTGATTACCTTCGGGACAACATGGTTTACGAAGTCGCTGACCGAGTGCAGCGCGGCCAGCACTTTGCCATTGTGGACGAAGTGGACTCCATTCTGATTGATGAGGCGCGAACCCCTTTGATTATCAGCGGGCAGGCCGAAGACCACACCGCCATGTACACCACCATCAATAAGGTGGTGCCCACCCTCAAGCGCCAAGTAGGCGAAGAAGACCCCCGGACTGGAGAGGGGGTGATCACCGCAGGCGACTTTACAGTCGATGAAAAAAGCCACCAGGTGTTTCTGACCGAACAGGGCCACGAAAACGCAGAACTCATTTTGAGCCAGGCCGGCTTGTTGCCCGAAGGCGCCAGCTTGTACGACCCCAGCCACATAACCCTCATGCACCACGTGTATGCAGCCCTGCGGGCGCACCACCTGTTTCACCGGGACCAGCACTATGTGGTGCAAAACGGTGAAATTGTCATCGTGGACGAATTCACCGGCCGCTTGATGACGGGTCGCCGCTGGAGCGATGGCTTACACCAAGCGGTAGAGGCCAAAGAAGGCGTGTCCATTCAGGCCGAAAACCAAACTTTGGCATCTATTACCTTCCAAAATTACTTCCGCTTGTACGACAAGCTCAGCGGCATGACCGGTACGGCCGACACCGAGGCTTATGAGTTTCAAGAAATTTACGGCCTAGAAACCGTGGTCATTCCGCCCAACAAGCCCAGCAGCCGAGACGACCAGCACGACCGCGTCTATAAAACCACCCCCGAAAAATACGTGGCGGCTATTGCCGATATTCGCGAATGCCATGAACGTGGGCAACCCGTTTTGGTGGGCACCACCTCCATTGAAAACTCGGAAATCATTGCCCGCCTGCTGCAAGAGGCCAAGTTGCCGCACCAAGTGCTGAATGCCAAGCAGCATGCTAAAGAGGCCGACATCATTGCCCAAGCGGGCCGCACCGGCATGATCACCATTGCCACCAACATGGCCGGTCGTGGCACCGACATTGTGCTGGGTGGCAATGTGGAAAAAGCCATTGACGCTGTTCAAGCCCAAGAGGGTTTGAGCGCGTCAGACCGTCAAACCCAAACAGAAGCCCTGCGTGTGCAGTGGATCAAAGACCACGAGCAGGTCAAGTCTTTGGGAGGTTTGCGCATCATTGCCACCGAGCGCCATGAGTCGCGCCGCATTGACAACCAGTTGCGTGGCCGATCCGGCCGCCAAGGCGACCCCGGCTCATCTAGGTTTTACTTGAGTCTGGACGACTCGCTCATGCGCATTTTTGCGGGCGAGCGGGTGAAGGCCATCATGGACCGTCTGAAAATGCCTGAGGGCGAAGCCATTGAAGCGGGTATGGTGTCGCGCAGCATTGAAAGCGCGCAGCGCAAGGTAGAGGCGCGCAACTTTGACATCCGTAAACAGCTGTTGGAATACGACGATGTGTCCAATGACCAGCGCAAGGTGATTTACCAGCAACGCAACGCCATTTTGGACGCACAAGATCTGTCTGCCCAAATTGCCTCGTTGCGCGAAGGCTGTTTTACCGATGTGGTGCGCCAGTATGTGCCTGAGGAGTCAGTGGAAGAGCAGTGGGATCTGCCCACCCTACAAAAGGTACTAGTTGATGAGTGGCAGGTGCAGCTGGATGTTCTAGATTGGGTTGCCCAATCCAGCTCCGTGACCGATGAAGATATCTTGCACAAGGTGCTCGAAGCGGCCCATGCCGCCTTTGAAGCGAAACTGACTCAAGCAGGTACAGCCAACTTAACCAGCTTTGAGCGAGTGGTGCTACTGCAAAGCATAGACACCCACTGGCGTGACCACTTGAGCGCCTTGGATTACCTGCGTCAGGGCATCCATTTGCGAGGCTACGCCCAGAAGCAGCCCAAGCAAGAGTACAAGCGCGAGGCGTTTGAGCTCTTTGGGCAGTTGCTGGACGTGGTGCGCAATGAGGTCACCCGTTTGTTGATGACGGTGCGCATTCAGTCAGCCGAACAAATTGATCAAGCCGCGCAGGCGCTGGAGTCTGAGGCGGAGCGTATTTCCAACATCACCTACACCGCACCTACAGAAACTGGCGAGGCAGAAACCACCCAAGAACCGGCCAGTAACCTGCCGCGGGTGGGGCGCAATGAAACCTGCCCCTGTGGCAGTGGAAAAAAGTTCAAGTTTTGCCACGGCAAGTTAAGTTAAATAATTCAAGGTTATCTCCATGGCTGTCAACCTTAAGGCACCTCAAGCCGCAGACTTGTTACCCGTTCCTGGTGTGCGCATCGGGGTGGCAGAAGCCAGTATTAAAAAGCCTAATCGCAAAGACCTCACCGTTTTTTTGTTGGACGAAGGCGCTTGCGTAGGTGGCGTCTTCACCACCAACCGTTTTTGTGCCGCACCGGTTCAGGTGTGTCGCGAACATTTGGGCGGTAAGGCGGGCATTCGTGCCTTGGTCATAAACACCGGCAACGCCAATGCAGGCACCGGTGAAGCGGGTTTGGCCCATACACGGCGCACTTGTGCCACCTTGGCACAGCATTTGGCCCTGAAGCCCGAGCAAATATTGCCGTTTTCCACTGGCGTGATCATGGAGCCCTTGCCCATAGACCGGCTTGAAGCCGGGTTGCCTGCCGCTTTGGCCGATGCGCGGCCCAACCACTGGATGCGTGCGGCCGAAGGCATCATGACCACCGACACCCTGCCCAAGGGTTTGAGCACCCAAGTGCAGGTGGGTGGCGCCACTGTGACCATCACCGGTATCAGTAAAGGGGCCGGCATGATTCGCCCCAATATGGCCACCATGCTGGGCTTTATGGCTACCGATGCCTGCATCAACCCCAACCTCATGGACGCTTTGGCGCACGAACTGGCTGAAGGGTCTTTCAACCGCATCACAGTAGATGGCGACACCTCTACCAACGATTCTTTTGTGGTGATGGCCAGCAATCAAGCCGCCCATGCGCCCATCACCTCTTGGGCAAGCCCCGAGGGGGTGACGTTAAAAACTGCTTTGATGGATGTGGCGCGGCGCTTGGCTCAAGCCATCGTGCGTGATGGTGAGGGTGCCACCAAATTCATCACGGTGCAGGTGCAAAACGGCCGCACGGCGCAAGAGTGTCGACAAGTGGCCTATGCCATTGCGCATTCGCCATTGGTCAAAACCGCCTTTTTTGCCAGCGACCCCAATTTGGGCCGCATTTTGGCCGCAGTGGGCTATGCCGGTATTGCCGACTTGGATCAGTCCACCATAGACCTGTTTTTGGACGATGTGCATGTGGCGGTTCAGGGGGGGCGAAACCCCGCCTATCTCGAAGAAGATGGCCAGCGTGTCATGAAGCAAAGCGAAATCACGGTGAGGGTGTTGCTGGGTCGCGGCTCTGCTGAGGACACCGTTTGGACCTGCGACTTCAGCCACGAATACGTGACCATCAACGCCGACTACCGGTCCTGATGACTGGTTCTGATCAAAGATCCTGAGCCCTCAAATTTTGTAATGCAAGAACAACTCGAACGCCTTCTGACCCGCGCCGAACAATTGATGCAGCGAATTTAAACGCTGTTGCCGCAGCCTTTGGCGCAGCCCGACTGGTCGGCCTAAATTGCGTTTCGCTACCGCAAGCGCAGTTCTGGTCATGGCGTGATAGAGCCGATCCGCCAAGTGGCGGCCATGCAGCTGGAGCAGTTGAAGGAAATCGGCCCTCAAAAAGAAAAAATCCAGCGCAACACCGAACAGTTTGTCAACGGGCAGCCTGCCAACAACGTGCTGCTGACGGGTGCACGCGGCACGGGCAAGTCGTCGCTCATACGCGCCTGTTTGCACCACTATGCACCTCAGGGCTTGCGCCTGATTGAGGTGGACAAGGCCGACATGGTGGATCTGCCCGATTTGGTGGAGGCCGTGAGTGATCGCCCCGAAAAATTTATTGTGTTTTGCGACGACTTGAGCTTTGACGAGGGCGACGCCGGGTACAAAGCACTCAAGTCCATTTTGGACGGTTCTTTATCGGCCACCACGGCCAATGTGCTGATTTATGTCACCAGCAACCGCCGCCACCTGTTGCCCGAGTACATGAAGGACAACCTCAGTTACACCCACACCGAAGATGGCGAAGTGCATCCGGGTGAGGTGATTGAAGAAAAAATTTCCCTATCCGAGCGTTTTGGTTTGTGGGTCAGCTTTTACCCTTTCAGCCAAAACGAATACCTCACCATCGTGGCCCAGTGGTTGAGTTCTTTTGGAGTAGACGCCGCTGCCATAGAGGCGGCCAAGCCTGAATCCTTGGTTTGGGCCCTAGAGCGTGGTTCGCGCAGCGGGCGAGTGGCTTACCAGTTTGCACGCGACTATGCTGGGCGGCACACCATTTCTAGTGCCGCATAGGGACAACCCTTTGCCAAGCTCTGGCGACTCCTTGCCAAGTATGCAAGCCCCTTTGGTGGCAGACCCCCACCTCAAACGGCCTCAAGCCGGTGATCGCTCCATTACAGAAGTGGCAGTGGGTGTTTTGATTCGTGCCGATGGCGCTTTTTTGCTCACCTCGCGCCCTGCGGACAAGGTCTATGCCGGTTATTGGGAGTTTCCAGGCGGCAAGCTCGAAGCTGGGGAGACCGTGCTGGTGGCCTTAGCGCGTGAACTGCAAGAAGAATTGGGCGTGCGCGTTACCCAAGCCGAGCTGTGGAAAACCGAAATGGTGGACTACCCTCATGCCCTTGTGCGATTGAATTTTTGCAAAGTGTGGGCCTGGGAAGGCGAATTGCAAATGCTCGAGGGGCAAAGTCACAGCTGGGAGAAACTGCCTGTAATTGCGCAGCCTGTGCTTCCTGGCACCCTACCCGTGTTAACTTGGCTGGCGCAGGAGCGGTGTTTTAGCGGGCCCACGTGCTCCAGCAGCGTCAGCCCAACTTAGGGTCGCCAAAAGCTTGGTCGTCGGGCGGCGCCTCAGCCGGCATTCGAAAGCTCTCGCTGGCCCATGCGCCAAAGTCTATGTGCTTACAACGCTCGCAACAAAAAGGCCGGTAGGGGTTGCTTGGGGCAAACACACTGTCTTGCCCGCAGGCGGGGCAGGGTACCGTTCTCGCTGAGCTCATGAACAAAGGGTCAGTTCAAACGGGGTGTTGCCAGTGCTGGCCAAAAGCCGATCGGAGTCGTCGTGCGTCATGAGCCTAATGGACACAATCAGCCGGTTGCCGCTGATTTCTGGAATCAGTTTCAGATAGGGGTCAATTTTCAGGCGAAGCAACTGGTAGGTGCGACCTTGAGGCAGATTTTGCTGGTATTGCCCCTCAGAGGCCATGACCTTTTGAGGCACTCCAGAGTCGCGTTGCAGCTTCAGTAGCAGCAGTACCGATTCTGCAAACGGTATGAGCGTGGTCACCCAGCGGTTCAAGTCGGCGCGGCGCCGCTCAGGTGTCCGGTGTTGCCAAGCGTAGTAGGCTGGCAAGTCAAACTCGCAAGTGCCCCCGGGGATGGCAATGCGGCTGCGAATGCTCATCAACCAGTCAATCTCAGTTAGGACGTTGCCTGCTTTGCCAGGAAGGGCATTGAGCTGATTGAAGTATTGATCGAGCTGACCTATGACTTCATCGAGCATATGCTCGTCTATAGAGGGATTGCCGCGGTAGGCAGAGAGGGCGCTTTTTTGTTTGTCCAAGTCTTTAAGAATGTCGGACTTCAAGTCCGAGCGAGCCCCGACATCCATGATCTCAAAAATGCTGGCAATGGCAAAGTGATGGTCGGTGGGGGTGTCGCGCGCCATCAGCTCAAACAAGCGCTCGAAGAGCTTTTCTAGCCGCAAATAAGTGCGGATGCGCTCGTTAAAAGGGTATTCGTAAAGATTCACGCTGGAAAATCCGGTTTCCGCATCCTAGCCCGAAGCTTGGAGCCAGCCGCGCCACTTCAGCCCTTAATTCATCCAGAGTTACCCCATCGTTCAACACCACCGTATCGGCAGCAGCCAAGCGCTGCGCGCGGGTGGCTTGGTATTGGATGATGGCTTGAACCTGCTGTGCCGTCATGCCGCTGCGCGCCATGGTGCGTTGTATTTGGGTTTGCTCCGAGCAGTCCACCACCAGCACATGATCCATGAGTGGCTTCCAGTGGCCAGATTCCACCAGCAGCGGGATTTCGCACACCACGCAAGGGGCGGCATTGTCTTGGGCCACTTGCATTTGGCGGATCAACTCTTGCCGCACCAAGGGGTGGATGATGGCTTCAAGTTGCAGTTTGGCTGCAGGGTCGGCAAATACCTTAGCGCGCATGAGGTCGCGGTCCAGCGCGCCGTCGCGTTGGATCAGGCTGGGTCCAAATGCCTGGGCAATGGCGGGAATGGCGGCTCCGCCTGAGGCGGTTAAGGCTCGTGAAATCGCGTCGGCATCAATCAAGGTGGCGCCAAGCTCCACCAATATGGCAGCCACGGTGCTTTTGCCGCTGCCTATGCCGCCTGTGAGTCCCAGTTTGAACATTTAGCGCCGGGCTTTAAAGTGGCCAAACTAAAGGTGGCCAAACCAAATGCACCACGCCCCCTGCTGCCAAAAAAGGGCCAAACGGCACGTAGCCGCCTTCGCGAAGGCGGCTGTTCATTTTCAACACAATACCCACTAGTGCACCGGTAATGGAAGCTATCAACACCACAGGTACCAGCGCCGTCCAACCCAGCCATGCACCTAATGCAGCCAGCAGCTTGAAATCACCAAATCCCATACCTTCTTTACCTGTGATGAGCTTGAATGCCCAATAAATGCTCCACAAAAAAAGGTAACCCGCCACAGCTCCCCACAACGCATCCACCAAGGGCACAGAAGTCCATTGGAAAGCAGCGGCCACCAGCCCGCCCCAGAGCAGGGGCTGGGTAAGGTTGTCAGGCAGCAAGGTGGTGTCCCAATCTATCAACGCCAAGGCAAGCAGGGCGCTCATAAAAGCAGCCCACGCCCCTGCACTGGGAGATAGGCCCCAACGCGCCGCGCAGTAAGCAAAGATGCAGCCGGTTGCTACTTCTACTAGGGGGTAGCGCAAGCTGATGGGCTGCTTACAAGCAGCACACTTCCCGCGCAGCAGCAAAAAACTCATCACCGGAATATTTTCAAACCAACGAATGTGGTGTGAGCAGGCAGGGCACTGGGAGCGAGGCGTGACCAAGTTGTAGGGGGCCAGCGGGGTTGAGGTGGAAGGGGGCGTAGAGGCACTTTCTAAGTCTGGGTTTTGCCCATTGAACTCCGCACATTCCTTAGCCCATTCTTGCTCCAACATGCGTGGCAAACGCAGGACGACCACATTTAAAAAGCTGCCGATCAGCAAACCCAAAAAAGCTGCGCCGATCACCAAAATGTTGCGCCATTCGGCTGAAAACAGTGCCCAGTCTGTACTTGGCAGCACGGCTACACTCCTGCAACTTTAAAAATATAGACCATGACAGCGAATATACCTGCCGGATTATTGAAAGCGCTTGCCCCCTCTGGGAAACTGCGCGCCTCTATTAATCTAGGTAACCCCATACTGGCTAATCGAGACCCCGCAAGTGGGTTACCGTTAGGTATATCGGTCGATCTGGCCCGAGCATTTGCCGATCGTTTGGAAGTTGAGATGGAGATGGTGGTGTTTGATGCCGCAGGTAAGTCGGTGGAGGCGGTCAAAAACGAACAGGCTGACATTGGATTTTTTGCCATCGATCCCTTGCGGGGCGAAGGTATTGCCTTCAGCCAAGCCTATGTGGTGATTGAGGGCTGTTACCTAGTGCGCAACGACTCGCGCCTGCAAAGCAACGAAGAGGTAGACCGCTCGGGCATCAGAGTGGTGGTGGGTATGGGCAGTGCCTACGATTTGTACCTGAGCCGGGCCTTAAAGGCTGCCCAATTGTTGCGTGCACCCACATCCCCCAGCGTAGTCGACATGTTTGTGACCCAAAACTTGGAAGTGGCCGCTGGCGTGAAGCAACAGCTGCAAGCCGACATGAAGCGCCATGCCGGGCTGCGCTTGTTGCCCGGCAGATTTATGGACATTCAGCAGGCTATGGGCACGCCTAAGAGCCGTGGCCCGGATGCTCATGCATTTTTGAGCCAGTTTGTGGAAGACATGATGGCCAGCGGTTTTGTGGCGGCTTCAATTCAACGGCATGGCACTTTGTAATTGAAAGCATCAATTCATGCTTTACTCAGCCAGACTTGAGGTTTTTGATATTTGGAGGAATTTGTGAATTCTGCCCTGCGTGTTGTTTCCGTAGTTTTGATCTTTTTGCTTTCGATGTCGGCCTTTGCGCAGAGCACTTGGCCAAATCGTTTGGTACGCATTGTTTCGACAAGTCCACCTGGCGGCTCGGTAGATCTTTTTGCTCGAATTCTTGCTGAAGAGTTCACCAAGACATTAGGTCAGCCATTTGTAGTGGAGAGCCGCGCAGGGGCAAATGGCAATATAGGTGTAGACCTTGTTCTCAAGGCACCAGCGGATGGGCACTTGTTATTTGTTGCCCCAGCAGGACCATTCAGCATCAATGCAAGCATTATGGAATCAATGCCATTTAATGCGAAAAAGGACATCTTGCCAGTTGCAATGTTAGGCGTGTCGCCGCTAGTCTTGGTTGTTCATCCCTCCGTACCGGCAAAAGATCTAAAGCAATTGCTTCAGTGGATGAAGCAGCAAGATGGCAAGGTTAACTACGCCTCACAAGCGGTTGCATCTACTGGCTTTCTTGCAATGGAACTACTTAAGTTACAAGCTGGAGTTGAAGCAACTCATATTCCGTACAAGGGGTCTGCAGCAGCTGCAACCACAGATTTGTTGGCGGGTCGAGTGCCGTTGAGTTTTGTAAATACAAGCACAGTGCTTCCGCATTGGCGCAGTGGGCAGCTGCGAGCAATTGCTGTTGCTGAGATCAAACGAATTCAAGCAGCGCCAGAGATTCCCACTGTTGCTGAGTCTGGGATCCCTGGATTTGAGGCAACTTCATGGTTTGGTCTGGGCGCGCGTTCGGGTACTCCGCGAGAGATCGTCAATCGTTTGAGCGAAATCGCCTCAAATGCATTGGCGAGGCCAGATGTAGTGGCTCGTCTGTCCAGAATTGGAATAGAGCCTAGATTTATGGGGCCAGAACAATTTGCAGATTTTGTGACCACAGAATCAGTGAAATGGGAAGACATCATCCGCCGAACAGGCGCTAAGGCAGACTAAAGACTTACTTCTAATCAAAGGACCACTTTCTTTGGCTTAGTTTGTAAGTGCATTTGCAATATTTTTTCCTAATGGATAACCGTTGATGAAGTTAGTCGTATTGCCCGGAGACGGCATTGGCCCAGAAACCATGGCCGTGACGGTGGACGTGCTCAAGGCTGTATCTGAAAAATTCAATCTGGGGCTAAGCCTAGACCACGATGTGGCTGGCCATGAAAGCCTTAAACAATATGGTGCCACCGTGACCCCAGAGCTTTTGGCCAAAGTGCAGGCAGCTGATGGGCTGATGCTGGGCCCCATGTCCACATACGAGTTCAAGGACGAATCTCGAGGAGAAATCAACCCCTCCAAGTTTTTTCGCAAGAACTTGGACTTGTTTGCCAATATTCGCCCCGCACGCACTTACGCCGGTTTGCCGGTTCGGCTCGGCGAGTTTGACTTGGTGGTGGTGCGCGAGAACACCGAGGGCTTTTACGCTGACCGCAATATGGAATCCGGCGGTAGCGAAATGTTGGTCACGCCCGATGTGGTGGTGTCGCTCAGGCGCATCACGCGGCTGTGCTGCGAGCGGATTG
>CAMAWQ010000017.1 GCA_945862005.1 Hylemonella gracilis
ACCGCTTTGTGCCAGATGCTGAAGATGCCGGTGTAGACGGTGTGTTGGTGGTGGACTACCCGCCGGAAGAGTGCACCGAATTTGCCGCCTTGCTCAAACAGCATGGGCTGGACCTTATTTTTCTGTTGGCTCCGACCAGCACCGATGCCCGCATGGCCCAGGTCGCCAAGGTGGCCAGCGGCTATGTGTATTACGTATCACTTAAAGGCGTGACCGGATCAGGCGCTTTAGACACTGCTGCCGTAGAGGCCATGCTGCCGCGTATTAGGCAGCATGTGCACATTCCTGTGGGGGTGGGCTTTGGCATTCGCGATGCCGAAACCGCGCAAGCCATTGGTCGCGTGGCTGATGCGGTGGTCATAGGCAGCAAAATCATTCAGCTGATTTCAGATGTGCCGCGTGACAAGGTAGTGGCGGTAGCGCGCGACTTTCTACAAGACATTCGCTTGGCCTTATCCAACCCGAGGACCTGAACATGAGCTGGCTTGAAAAACTGCTGCCCCCCAGAATTCAACACACCGATCCGGCTGACCGCCGTACGGTGCCCGAAGGTTTGTGGATCAAATGCCCCAGCTGTGAAAGCGTGTTGTACAAAACCGATCTAGAGCAAAACCAGAACGTTTGCCCCAGCTGCAGCCACCACCACCGTATCAGCGCTCGCGAGCGTTTGAATGCCTTTTTGGATGGCGAAGGTCGCTACGAAATTGGTCAAGAAGTGGTGCCGGTGGATGCCTTGAAGTTCAAAGACAGCCGCAAATACCCAGAACGCCTCAAAGAAGCCATGGACAACACCGGCGAAACCGACGCCCTAGTGGTCATGGGTGGTGCTGTGCACAACATTTCCTTGGTAACTGCTTGTTTTGAATTTGGATTTATGGGCGGTAGCATGGGCTCAGTGGTGGGCGAGCGCTTTGTGCGTGGCGTAGAAACTGCCATTGAGCAAAAAGTGCCTTTCGTGTGCTTTACCGCCACCGGAGGCGCCCGCATGCAAGAAGGTTTGCTGTCACTCATGCAAATGGCCAAAACCAACGCCGCCTTGACGCGCTTGGCCAAAAAGGGCTTGCCTTACATCAGCGTGTTAACCGATCCCACCATGGGTGGCGTGAGCGCGGGTTTTGCTTTTTTGGGCGATGTGGTGATGGCCGAACCCAAAGCCTTGATTGGATTTGCAGGCCCTAGGGTGATTGAGTCGACCGTGCGTGTGACGCTGCCCGAAGGCTTTCAGCGCGCTGAGTTTTTGCAGCAAAAAGGCGCCATTGATTTGATGTGCGACCGCCGCGAACTGCGCCACAAAATAGCGCACACCCTGGCCATGCTGTTGCGACAACCCGCTGATGCGGTGAGCTGAGGGCTTAAGTTCAACGGCTAAAACAACACGCTGGCCTGCACGTAGCCCAGCACAATAGCCAACACTTGCAGCACCAGCAAAAGCACCAAGGGCGATAAATCAATTCCACCCACCAGCGGCATCCATCGCCGAATGGGCGACAGCACTGGAGTGACCAAGCGTTCAATCACATGCGCCAGCAGGTTTTGTCCCTGAATCCAAGACATTAGGGCGTACACAATCACCAAGCCAGTTAAGGCTGAAATGGATAAGCGAAGTAGGCCAAACAAAGCCAACCAGAAGACCGAGCTCCATGGTGCCAAAAATTCAGTCATTGCCCAGAGCACCACAAACTGAAGCAGCTCCAACAAGTAAGCGCCCAACAGGCTGGATGTGTCCAGCGGCCCCAAGGAGGGCACCACACGCCTTAAAGGCAGCACCAACCAGTCGGTCAGCACAAATACAAATCGGGCCAATGGGTTACCCGAACGGGCCGACATGGGAATACTGAGGTATTGCATGTAACAGCGCAGCAGGCAGGCGCCCCCCAGCAAACCGCAAACCACCTCAAGCAACAAAGACAAAATCTGAAACAGCATGGCATGACCCGGTGTGAAGCGGCTCATCATACCGTCAGTAAAATGGCTTCATAACTGTTTAAACACAATGTCTGACCACTCCACATCTTTAGCGGGTTCAACCGAACCCCATGCCTCTGCCACTTTTGACGACAACCAACTGATTGCAGAGCGACGCGACAAACTTCAAACCCTACGTGAGCAAGCTAAAGCGCTGAGCACGCCAGTTTTTCCCAACGACTTCAAACCCGCACACCGCGCCGCGGCCTTATTGGCAGCCTACGACGACCAGCCTGCCGAAGAAATCAAGGCCCAAACCGTTCCCGCAAAAGTCGCCGGACGCATCATGCTCAAACGTGTCATGGGCAAAGCCAGTTTCATCACCTTGCAAGACAGCACCGGTCGGATTCAGGTTTACGTCAAGCTAGAGGAAGTGGGCGAATCGGTGTACGAATCTTTCAAACACTGGGATTTGGGCGACATCGTGGCCGCAGAGGGGACTTTGTTTAAAACTAAAACGGGTGAGTTGTCTGTGCACGCGCATACCGTGCGCCTGCTGACCAAAAGCCTGCGCCCCCTGCCCGATAAGTTTCATGGAGTGCATGACCAAGAGCTGAAATACCGCCAGCGCTATGTAGATCTGATGACCGACGAACACACGCGTCAAAGGTTTGTGGCCCGCAGCAAAGCCGTGACCAGCATTCGCGAATACATGGTCGCGCACGACTTTTTGGAAGTCGAAACGCCCATGTTGCATCCCATTCCGGGAGGAGCCAACGCCCGCCCGTTTGAGACGCACCACAACGCTTTAGACCAGCAAATGTTTTTGCGCATTGCCCCCGAGCTGTACTTAAAACGCTTGGTGGTGGGCGGCTTTGAGCGGGTGTTTGAAATCAACCGCAACTTCCGTAATGAAGGCATTTCGGTGCGACATAACCCCGAATTCACCATGATGGAGTTTTATGCGGCTTACTGGGACTATCAAGACCTCATGAGCTTCACAGAGGGGCTGATAAGGCATGCCGCGATGCATTCCGTGGGCACCTTGCAGCTCAGCTACGCTGATCAGCCTGTGGATTTAGCTCAGCCTTTTGAACGCCTCACCATCCGCGAAGCCATTGTGAAATACACCGATGCCGCCGCCCAAGTGGACAACTCTGCTTGGCTTATTCAGACCTTGACCCAACTGGGCCTGAACGACACTAAACACCGCCTCAGCGAGAAAAGTCTAGCCGCCTTGCAGGTGATGTATTTTGAAGAAGAGGTCGAAAGCCAGCTCTGGCAGCCCACCTTCATCTGCGAGCACCCGGTTGAAATTTCACCCTTGGCCCGTGAGAGCGACACCCGGCCCGGAGTGACCGAACGTTTTGAACTCTACATCACCGGGCGCGAATTTGGCAACGGCTTTTCAGAGCTGAACGACGCCGAAGAGCAAGCCCGCAGGTTTCATGCGCAGGTCGAGGCACAACACAGCGGCGACGACGAGGCTATGCACTTTGACCACGACTTTATTCGCGCCCTAGAGTACGGTATGCCCCCCACTGGCGGCTGCGGCATTGGCATAGACCGCCTGATGATGCTACTGACGGACAGCCCCAGCATTCGCGATGTGATTCTTTTTCCGGCACTGCGCCGGGAAGTTTGAGCCGCTAAATCGCACCCTCAGTTTTAAGCTGTTCAATATCTTCAAGGCTCCAACCCAGCTCAGCCAAAATCGCTTGGGTGTGTTGTCCGAGTTCCGGCACCGCATCCATCCGCACGTGGGATACATCTGACGCGCCAGGCGGCAGCAAAGCTGGCAACAAGCCCGATGGGGAGTTGACCTCAATCCAACGCTCTCTGGCTTGCAATTGGGGGTGGGCCCACACATCGGCCAAAGCATTGACTTGAGCATTGGCAATTTGCGCCTGTTCTAGCCGCTCCACCACTTGCGTTGCGGTGAGTTTGGCAAATGCCGCTTCAATAATGGATTGCAATTCGGCACGCTGCGAGGCCCGCAAGCCATTGGTGACAAATCGAGCGTCTGCAGCCAGTTCAGGCTGTAGCAGTACCGTTTGGCAAAACACCTGCCACTCGCGCTCGTTTTGCAAACCCAACATCACCGATTTGCCATCTCCGGTAGCGAAAGGACCGTAAGGAAAGATGGTGGCGTGCGATGCCCCTGCTCGCGGCGGCGGGGGTGCGCCATCTAAGGTGTAGTAAAGCGGGTAGCCCATCCATTCGGCCATGCACTCGAGCATGGACACGTCAATGCGGCGGCCCAGCCCGGTTTTGCCGCGCTGACTGAGCGCTGTGAGCACATTGCTGTAGGCGTACATACCGGCAGAAATGTCGGCAATAGAGCAACCTGCTTTGGATGGGGTGTCAGGCGTGCCGGTGATGGACAAAAACCCTGCCTCGCTTTGAATCAGCAAGTCGTAGGCTTTTTTATCTCGGTAGGGGCCGGAATCACCATAACCCGAGATGTCGCACACGATCAACCGGGGAAATGCCTCATGCAAGGCTTCAAACGACAAGCCCATGCGGGCCGATGCGCCAGGCGCTAAGTTTTGCACCAGTACATCGGCCTGCGCCAGCAGTTGTTGCATGATGCCCTCAGCTTTGGGGTGCTTGAGGTCGAGCGACAAACTCTCTTTGGTCCGGTTGGTCCACACAAAATGGGATGCCAAGCCCCGCACACGCGTGTCGTAACCACGGGCAAAATCTCCGGTGCCGGGGCGTTCGATTTTGATCACTCGGGCCCCTTGGTCGGCCAGTTGGCGGGAACAAAAAGGGGCTGCAATGGCGTGTTCCAACGCCACCACGGTAATGCCTTCTAGGGGTTTCATTCAATAAGACTTGGGCAGACCCAAGATGTGTTCGGCCACGTAAGAAAAAATGAGGTTGGTGGAAATAGGCGCCACTTGGTACAAGCGGGTTTCGCGAAATTTACGTTCAATGTCGTATTCGCAGGCAAAGCCAAAACCACCATGCATTTGCAGGCACACATTGGCCGCCTCCCATGAGGCTTTTGCCGCCAAATACTTGGCCATATTGGCTTCTGCCCCGCAGGGTTGTTGGGCATCAAACAATTCACAAGCTTTCCAGCGCATGAGGTTGGCGGCTTCTACCTCTATGTAGCTCTCAGCAATAGGAAACTGCACACCTTGGTTTTGGCCTGTAGGGCGGCCGAATACCACACGGTCTTTCACATAGCGGGTCACCCGGTCAATAAACCAGTAGCCGTCGCCAATGCATTCGGCGGCAATGAGCACCCGTTCTGCGTTGAGGCCATCCAGAATGTATTTAAAGCCCTTGCCTTCTTCGCCAATCAAGTTTTCTTCAGGGATTTCAAGGTTCTCAAAAAACAACTCATTGGTTTCGTGGTTGACCATATTGGGAATAGGACGAACTGTAAGACCCGATTGTTCTGCCGCGCGCAGGTCCACCATAAAGATGGACATGCCTTCTGACTTTTTACTCACCTCGGCCAGCGGCGTGGTACGGGCCAGCAAAATCATGAAGTCGGAGTGCTGCACACGCGAAATCCAAACCTTTTGTCCGTTGACCACATAGCGGTCGCCCTTTTTAACGGCGGTGGTTTTGATTTTGGTGGTGTCGGTTCCGGTGGTGGGCTCGGTGACGCCCATGGATTGCAAACGCCACTCACCCGAGGCAATTTTGGGCAAGTACAAATCTTTTTGCGCCTTGGAGCCATGCCGCAACAAGGTGCCCATGTTGTACATCTGCCCGTGGCATGCGCCCGAATTACCGCCATTGCGGTTGATTTCCTCCATGATCACCGAGGCCTCGGCCAGCCCTAGGCCTGAGCCCCCGTATTCGGTGGGAATCAGTGCGGCTAACCACCCAGCTTGGGTGAGGGCATCTACAAATGCTTCAGGGTAAACGCGGTCATGGTCCACTTTGCGGTGGTATTCGTCTGGAAACTGGGCGCACAAATCTTTAATGGCGTCGCGAATATCTTGATAAGCGTCTTGCGTGTTCATAGAAGTTAATCCAATCCAATTGGTAAAAATTAGGGCAAAGATTCGAGCGACTGCATGTACAGAGAACTGACCATAAGCTCATCCCAGTCTAGGGCGGGCGTCAAGGGTAGCAAAGCGGTTCTGCGCTGGTCGCTGACCTCGTTAGGTACCCAGAGGTCTTTGAGCAAAGCTTCGCTCATGCCGTCCAACAGTTCATCAATAGGTGCGCCCGAACCTACCGACTCCACAGACTGGTTGCACAACAAGACCATGTCGCACCCCGCATTCAAAGCCGCTAATGCAGCTTCGGTGTAGGTGACTTCGCACCCATCAAGCACGCGCGCACCCTCCATACTGAGATCATCGCTGAACACTGCCCCACCAAAGCCCAAAGTGCCCCGCAAAATCTCGTTGAGCCATTTGGCTGAAAAACCTGCAGGCCGTGCATCGACCTTGGGGTAAATGACATGGGCGGGCATGACGCTGTGCAAAGACTGGCCCAGCCAGCCAAAAGGCGCAGCGTCTTCGGCCAGCAGCGTTTTAAGCGGACGGCGGTCCACGGGAATGTCGGTGTGGGAATCTGCTTTGACAAAGCCATGCCCCGGAAAATGCTTGCCGCAACTAGCCATACCGGCCTGCAGCAGGCCATGCATCAGGCTTTTAGCCAAAAGGGTGACCACCCTGGGGTCGCGCGCAAAAGACCGGTCACCAATAACGCTGCTTTGACCATAGCCCAAGTCCAGCACAGGTGTGAAACTGAAGTCCACACCGCAAGCCCTGAGCTCAGACGCCAGCACGTAACCACAGGCCGTGGCAGACCGAATGGCGGCCATGGGGTCGTGCATCCACTGCTCACCCAGCTTTTGCATGGGCGGCACATGGGTAAAGCCATCAGATTTAAAACGCTGAACACGCCCGCCTTCGTGGTCCACGCAAATGAGCAGGTCTTGCCTGACTTTTTTAATTTGTCGACACAGCTCTGTGAGCTGGGCCCGATCTTGCCAATTTCGGGCAAACAAAATCATGCCGCCCACCAGCGGGTGTTTGAGGCGGGTGCGGTCGGTGCGGGTGAGCGTGGTGCCCGCAATGTCAATGATCAGTGGTGAATGCATAGGGGTTTCGTGACGTTCACGTTTTGTAGATTTAGGGGGATTGTTCAACCAGCACGTAGCTGATGGCGTAGTCGGTTTCATCGCTCACGCTGACTTGCGCGGTCAAACGTAAGGATTCAAACCAAGTTTTGAGGGCGTCGTGCAACACAATGACCGGCTGGCCGGAGTCAAGCTTGCTGATTTCGCAGTGACGCCACGTCATAGGCATGCGCATACCCAAACCAATGGCCTTAGAAAAAGCTTCTTTAGCCGAAAAACGTGTGGCCACGAAGCGCACACCGCGCTCCGGCCAGCGGCGGCTGCGCTCTTGCCATGTGTCGATTTCAGCAGGGCTCAAGATTTTGTGTACAAAGCGCTCGCCGTGGCGTTCTATGCTGGCACGGATGCGGCGAATATCGCAAATATCGGTGCCAATGCCGTAAATCATGCGCGAATCTTGCTTTTGAGGCATTCAAGGTATCGGGCGACCGTTTGGCTGTACCCACATTCCAGCGCATCAGAAATCAGCGCATGGCCAATCGAAACCTCCAAAACGCCCGGCACCTGCTGCAAAAAGGCTGGCAGGTTGCGTTGGTTCAAATCATGACCCGCGTTGACGCCCAGCCCCAAAGCCTGGGCGGCTTCGGCAGCGGCGCCATAACGGCGCAGCTCTTGTAGGTTCTGGTCTTGAGATAACTCGTAGGCAGCGGCATAGGGTTCGGTGTACAACTCCACCCGGTCAGCGCCTAGGCGTTTTGCCAGCGCCATGGCATCAGGCTCAGGGTCCATAAACAGGCTGACCCTAACCCCAAGATGATGGCATTCTTGAATCAGCGGCGTCAGTTGCTGAGCGTCTTGGGCCAAGTTCCAGCCGTGGTCGCTGGTCAATTGCCCCTGAGCGTCTGGCACAAAGGTGGCCTGATGCGGCCGCACTTGACGGACAAAGTCCATGAGGTTGTGAAACGGATTGCCCTCAATGTTGAACTCACGCCCGGGACAGCTTTTTAACAGTTCAGCAAGTTCAAATACGTCGTTTGAGCGGATGTGCCTAGCATCAGGACGGGGGTGCACTGTAATACCGTGAGCACCCGCCGCCAAACACAGTTCAGCCGCGCGCAGAACGCTGGGAATGCCCAAATGCCGAGAGTTGCGCACCAAGGCCACCTTGTTGAGGTTGACCGAAAGGGCTGTGGCAGGAAATGCTGAGTTCATAAGTGCAAGGTCACAGGTTGTAACGGTCACAGGTTGTGAATGTCCAACATCAATTGGCGGGTGCGCAACATGGAAACCCCACAATGGTAATGGAGCAGTGCGCGCAGCTGCGGCTTGAGTTCTTGCATGTGCACAGCGCACACCTTCAACAAATCAGCCAAATATGCCTGTGGATGCAAAGCCCCTTGCAAACTCTGCCATTGGTCTGCCAACAAACTGTATCGGTCTGCCTGGCCCGCCACACGCAACCCACCTTCAGGCACCAGGCAGTAACGCTCGCCCTGATTAAGGGGGTGCAGGGTGAGTGTTTGACCATCCAGCGAGGGCAACAGTCCAATTTCTCTGAGCAACAACAACTCAAAGGCCCTTAACGCCGCTTGAAGCACCTCTTCTTGGCCGCTTGCCAAGACCTGCACCACTTGACGGTACACGTCAAACAAGGCGGGATGCGGATCGTCCCGGGCCAACAATTGCAGCAGCAGTTCATTGAGGTAGTAGCCACTGAGCAAGGCCGCCCCACTGGGCATCACGTGGCCACCTACCCATTCCGCGCTTTTGAGGGTGCGGATTTCGGCGTCACCCCCAAAGCTCAATTGCAGGGGCTGAAGCGGCAATAACACCGGCCGCAAACTTGAAGCGGGGCGTTTGACGCCCTTAGCCACCAGAGCCAATCGGCCATGGTGTCGGGTCAGCACCTCCAAAATGAGGCTTGATTCGCTCCAGTCGTAACGGTGCAAGACAAATGCGGGTTCGTCCGCAATGCGTTTATTCGTAGCCAAAACTGCGCACCCGCGCTTCATCGTCCGCCCAACCGGAGCGCACCTTGACCCACATTTCCAAAAACACCTTGGCGTCCATGAGTTTTTCAAGCTCGACGCGGGCTTCCATACCGATACGCTTGATGCGATCGCCTTGGTCGCCAATCACCATGGCTTTATGTCCGTCTCGCTCCACCACACTGGTGGCGGCAATTCGGACCATGCGCCCACCCGGCTTGGATTTAAGGGGTTCTTCCTCAAATTTTTCGATCATCACGGTGGAGGTGTAAGGCAACTCTTCACCGGTGAGGCGAAACAATTTTTCACGAATGATTTCGCTGGCTAAAAATTTTTCGCTGCGATCAGTAAGCTCTTCGGCGTCGTACCACCAGTCTTGCTGCGGCAAATAAGCTTTACAAATGCCCAGCAAACGCTCCACGTCTTTGGTATTTTTGGCCGACATGGGCACCAGCTCTTTAAACGGGTACCGCTGCTGCATGTCTTGCAGCCAAGGGGCAATTTCAGCGCGCCGGTGAATGGTGTCGAGCTTGTTAGCCAGCAGCAGTACCGGAATGTCGGGCTTGAGCAGCTGCAAAACACGTTCATCCGCTTGATTGAACTGCCCCGACTCCACCACAAACAAAACCAAATCCACATCACCCACGGCACCCAATACCGTTTTATTGAGTGAACGGTTCAGCGCATTGGCATGGCGGGTTTGAAACCCCGGTGTGTCTACAAACACAAATTGGTCATCACCCACGGTTCGCATGCCGGTGATGCGGTGGCGGGTGGTTTGGGCCTTGCGAGAGGTGATGCTGATTTTTTGCCCAACCAGCGCATTAAGCAAGGTGGATTTGCCCACATTGGGCTTGCCCACAATGGCTAATAAGCCGCAACGCTTCAGGGATTCGGTCATTAAAGCTTTCCGTGAGTTTTTAGGGTCTGGAGCATGGCCAAGGCTGCAGCCTGCTCGCCCACCCTGCGGGAGGAGCCAATACCGCGCTCGGTTAATCGCAGCTCCGTCACTTCGCACTCCACATCGAAGGTTTGCTTGTGCGCTACGCCCGTGGTGCCCACAATTCGGTACAAGGGCAGCCGCATTTTTCGGGCCTGCAACCATTCTTGGAGCTCAGTTTTGGGGTCTTTGGCGCTGGCCTGCATTTCGGGCTCAATTTGCACTTTGGCAAAGAGCTGTTGAACAGCAGCTTGCGCCGCGTCATACCCGCCCTCAAGATAAACCGCACCTATCAAAGCTTCCAGGGCGTCGGCCAAGATCGAGGGGCGCTTGTGGCCGCCGGACTTCTGCTCGCCCTCTCCCAGCTTGATGTGATCAGGCACACCTAGCTCCACTGCAATTTGATGCAAAGTGTCTTGTTTGACCAAGTTGGCGCGGATTCGGGACAAGCCGCCCTCAGGCAAATCGCTCAAATGTCTAAACAAAAGATCGGAGATGGCCAGATTCAATACCGCATCGCCTAGAAACTCGAGGCGTTCGTTGTGGTCGGCAGAGAAGCTCCGGTGAGTGAGCGCCTTTTCAAGAAGGGCCCGGTCCACAAATTCGTGTTGAAGACGGGCCTGAAGCACGGAAAGGTCGGTGCTCATGGGCAGTGACATTTACTCAAACGGTCCAATGCGTTTGAAGTTGCTGAAGTTCATCCACACAAAAAACGCTCTACCCACAATATTTTGGTCGGGTACAAATCCCCAGTAACGCGAGTCTAGAGAGTTGTCGCGGTTGTCACCCATCATGAAGTAATGGCCTTGAGGCACTTTGCAAACTACGCCTTCAATGCTGTAGCGGCATTGGTCTTTGAATGGAAAGTCTTCGTTGCCTGGGATAAAGGCGGGGCGGTCGTCTTCGTTCAACACACGGAGCTTGACGTTACCCAGTTGCTCCTCCAGTTGTTTGAAATACCGCATGGTGCCTTCGTCAAAAAACTCAGGCACGGCCTGCGTAGCCACGACTTGGCCGTTGATGGTCAAGCGCTTGTTCAGGTAAGCCACCTCATCACCAGGCAGACCCACTACGCGCTTGATGTAGTCCAAGCTGGGCTTGGGCGGGTACCTAAACACCATGATGTCGCCGCGTTGCACGGGGTTACCTTCAGTGACTTTGGTGTTAAGTACCGGCAATCTCACGCCATAGTGGTACTTGTTGACCAAAATCAGGTCGCCAATGTGCAAGGTAGGAATCATGGAGCCCGAGGGAATTTTGAAGGGCTCGAACAAAAATGAACGCAGTACAAACACCACCAAAATGACCGGAAACAATCCGGCCGTCCAATCTAGCCACCAGGGCTGAGCCAACAATTTGGTTTTGGCTTGATCTAAAGCAGCCACAGAAGCCGGGTCTTTAGGAATGCCCAGCTTGGCCAAGTCAGCCTCACGCTTCCATGTATCGGCTTCTAATTGAATAGCGGCTTTTTTGCGTTGAGGCCAAAAGTAGAGCCGCTCGGCGATCCAGTAAAGCCCGGTGACAGAAGTGGCGATCAACAGCATGAGGGCAAAGTTGCCCTCCACAACGCCCACATACCAAGAACCGGCATACGCCACGAAGGCGGCCAGCAGAAATGCGGTCACAACTTGCATCAGTCTTCCACCTGCAAAATAGCCAAAAACGCTTCTTGGGGTACTTCGACCGCACCAATTTGTTTCATGCGCTTCTTACCTGCTTTCTGCTTCTCAAGAAGCTTGCGTTTACGGGAGATATCACCACCATAGCATTTTGCCAGCACGTTTTTTCGCAGAGCTTTGATGTTTTCTCGGGCGATGATATTGGCGCCAATGGCGGCTTGAATGGCCACATCGAACTGCTGCCTAGAAATGATTTCGCGCATCTTGGCAGCCACTCCACGACCCCGATAGGCCGACTGGCTGCGGTGCACGATGATGGACAAGGCATCGACCTTTTCGCCGTTGAGCATGATGTCTACCTTCACCACATCGCTGGGTCGGTATTCTTTGAACTCGTAGTCCATGCTGGCATAACCTCGGCTGACGCTTTTGAGCTTGTCAAAAAAGTCCAGCACGATTTCGCCCAGCGGCATGTCGTAAGTCAGCATGACTTGCCTGCCGTGGTAGGCCATGTTGAGCTGCATGCCACGCTTTTGGTTGGCCAGCGTCATCACGGGGCCCACATAGTCTTGTGGCATGTACAAATGCACCGTGACTATGGGCTCTCGTATTTCTTGAATTTTGCTTTGCTCGGGCATTTTGGAGGGGTTTTCCACCATGATGACCTCGCCATCGCCCTTCAGCACCTGATAAACCACACTGGGGGCGGTGGTGATGAGGTCTTGATCAAACTCCCGCTCCAGCCGCTCTTGCACAATTTCCATGTGCAGTAATCCCAAAAAGCCGCACCTAAAACCAAAACCCAAAGCCTGAGAGACCTCGGGCTCGTATTGCAATGACGCATCATTGAGCTTAAGTTTTTCTAGGCTGTCTCGCAAGGCATCGTATTGGTTGGCCTCTGTCGGGTAAAGGCCTGCAAATACCTGCGGCTGGATTTCTTTAAACCCAGGCAAGGCGACTTGTGCGGGGCCCAAATTGTTGGGTAACTTCTTTTCTAAAGTGATGGTGTCACCCACTTTGGCAGCCTGCAGCTCTTTAATGCCAGAGATGATGTACCCCACCTCCCCCGCCTGCAGCGACTCACGCGGCTGGTTGGCGGGGGTGAACACCCCCAAACTGCCCACGTCGTATACGGCGCCGGTGGCCATCATTTTGATGCGCTCACCTTTGAGCAAGTGCCCATCCACCACCCGCACCAACATCACCACGCCCACATAGCTGTCAAACCAGCTGTCGACAATCATGGCACGTAAGGGTGCTTCAGCTTGGCCCTTAGGGCACGGGATGCGCGCCACCACAGCTTCCAGAATATCGTCTACCCCCATGCCGGTTTTGGCTGAGCAAGGAATGGCGTTTTGAGCATCAATGCCAATGACGTCTTCAATTTCTTCTTTGGCGCGATCAGGATCTGCCTGCGGCAAATCCATCTTGTTCAACACGGGCACCACCTCAACTCCTAGGTCGAGCGCGGTGTAGCAGTTGGCAACGGTTTGGGCTTCCACGCCTTGGCTGGCATCCACCACCAACAAGGCACCCTCACATGCAGAGAGCGAGCGACTGACTTCGTAAGAAAAATCCACGTGACCTGGAGTGTCAATCAGGTTCAAGTTGTAGACCTGCCCATCGCGAGCGCGATATTGCAGGGCAGCGGTCTGCGCTTTGATGGTGATGCCTCGTTCTTTTTCGATATCCATCGAGTCCAGAACCTGCGCTTCCATCTGCCGCTCTTCCAATCCTCCACAACGCTGAATCAATCGGTCAGCCAGGGTCGATTTGCCGTGATCAATGTGGGCGATGATAGAAAAATTTCGGATGTGCTTCATCAATGAAGAGCGTTAAGTGCTTGAATTTAAAGAGATCAAAATAAAAAAGGGCGCGTCGGATAAGGACGCGCCCTGAACCAACCGTCTATGGCAACTGCGAAAGTTGGGACTTCATTGTAGGCAGAAAATGAGCCCGATGAAGTCTCCAAACGGTCAAAAACCACCCGTTGCAGCGCCACAACGCAGAAATTATAAACAACTTATCAACAACCTATCTCACAACTTTCCAACAGCTTGTGGGTGATCTGTGGATGCCTAGAGCCCAAGCGAATCAAATGCCATATGGTGGTGCCTGAAGCCATCACATATTATTTAAATACATTAAATAAATCTTTTATATATTAAAAGGTGGCTATGATAAAAAGGTGTTAGTACTCACTAGCTCACTTACTTCATTCCAGACGGCGCCTGGAAAGAGTCGAAAAATAATTTTTTTCCCAGTCCGGGTGGCGACAAAACCCTACAAGTCAGTCAGAAATCCAGCCTATTAACCTAATAGAGCTAGCGGGATGACGGCTTGATCACGATGTACTGCGCCCAATCTCCACGCCTAAACAGCAGGCTTAAAGGCTTAGTTTTATCGATCTTGGCCAAAAGGGCTTCGAGCTCTTTGACGCTGTTGATCTCTAAATTGGCCACCGACACGATCACATCACCCTCCCTCAGACCTGCGCGTGCCGCAGCGTCTGCCGCGGCCTCTACACGCACACCGCCTTTGACCTTCAACTCACGCTTTTGCGCATCGGTCAAATCCGACACGGTCAAACCAAATGCAGTAACCGCTCCGGTGGCCTTAGGCTTTTCTTCTCTTTCAGTTTTGGCACGCGCAGATTTTTCGGGCTCCAATTCGCCAATGGTCACCATCAAATCTTTGGTCGTGCCGCGGCGGAACACAGTCAGCGTGCTGCGGGTACCGGGCTTGGTGTTACCCACAAGTCGTGGCAAGTCAGAAGATTTTTCAATAACCTTGCCATCGAGCTTGATGATGATGTCGCCCGCTTCAACGCCAGCTTTTTCCGCCGGAGAGCCGGGCTCCACACCCCGCACCAGCGCACCCTGCGGCTTACCCAGGCCAATGGACTCCGCCACGTCTTTGGTGACTTGGTCAATTTGCACGCCAATGCGCCCACGGGTGACGCGGCCACTGGCTCGCAGCTGCTCGCTCACACGCATCGCCTCGTCTATTGGAATGGCAAAGGCAATACCCATGTAACCGCCTGAGCGTGAATAAATTTGGCTGTTGATACCCACCACTTCCCCACGCATGTTGATGAGCGGACCACCTGAATTGCCGGGGTTGATGGCCACATCGGTCTGAATAAAAGGCAGATAGTCGCCCGTATCGCGTTGCTTGGCACTCACGATACCTGCGGTGACCGAGTTTTCAAGGCCAAAAGGCGACCCAATGGCCATCACCCACTCGCCCACCTTCAGACGGTTCACGTCACCAATTTTCACTGCCGGCAAACCTACGGCTTCAATCTTCACCACCGCCACGTCAGTGCGCTTGTCAGCACCCACGATGCGCGCCTTGAACTCACGCTTGTCCACCAAGGTCACCAACACTTCATCGGCGCCATCCACCACGTGGGCGTTAGTCAAAATAAAACCATCTGATGTGAGAACGAAACCAGAACCCACACCGCGAGGTTGTTGCTGCTCTTCTTCTTGGGGAGCATTGCGCCGGGGTCCAGGTTGCTGGCGGGGAATGTTGGGCATGGGCAAACCAAAACGCCGAAAAAACTCCAGCATTTCCTCGTCCATGCCGCTGCCGCCCGGGTTGTTACGCGGCGTGACGCGCTCAACCGTTCGGATGTTGACCACCGAAGGCCCCACCTGCTCCACCAGATCGGTGAAGTCTGGCAAAGACCGAACCACAGCACCTAAGGGCGCCGCGGCAGAAGCACCTGAAGCCGAGTTTTGCGACCAAGCCAAAGGTGCACCGATAGCACTACATAAAGCCAGCGCCGCCAACATCCATCGATTTCCAACCATTGCACTCATATTCCACCCTTAAACAAATATGTGTTCACTATCCCACAACCCTTTCGGATGCGTACACCGCACGTCGAAAATCCTCCCACTTTGTGGGCTGTGCCTTTTGAGAAGCCCAAAGCCAAAAGGTTTTGCGAAATGTCATGCGCTTTACCAAAGACACTAAACCCAAATGGCCAAACTCATTGGACTGTGCCGGCTGAAACTTGAGCAGCATGAAACTTTGAGCGTCCCACACCACGCTCAACACACCTGGTTGGACATGCCCTTGTGCCGTCCATTCCCATGAATCATGTGGGGCCACAGGCGGCCAAAACAAGTCACCATGAGGCTGCTGCCAAACTTCGCGCCACACCCAAAAGGCCAAAATCAAGCAAAGGATCAGCGCCATGAACTCCATCAAACTCGAGGACCTTGAGGATACAGACCACCAGTAAAGTGCACCAGCAAGGGACACCGAAACAGGCCCAAACATGAACAGGGTGCGAGCCCAAGAAAAAGGAATGGGGTAGCAAACAGACGGCGGTGCCGACCTCAAGACCGTCACACCCGTTTAAAGACGAGGCTGCCGTTGGTTCCGCCGAAGCCGAAGTTATTTTTAAGCGCCACATTAATCTTCAAGTCACGCGCAGTATTGGCGCAGTAATCCAAGTCGCACTCTGGATCTTGCTCAAAGATATTGATAGTGGGGGGACTTTTTTGATGGTAAAGCGCCAGAACCGTAAAGACCGATTCAATACCCCCCGCACCGCCGAGCAAGTGCCCGGTCATAGATTTAGTGGAATTGACCACCACTTTGTTGGCGTGGTCACCCAAAGCCGCCTTGATAGCCTGGGTTTCATTCACATCACCCAAAGGCGTAGAAGTGCCGTGGGCATTGAGGTAATCAATATCTTCCGGGTTAACACCCGCGTTGTGCATGGCGCTCACCATGGCACGCCTTGGACCGTCCATGCTAGGGGCTGTCATGTGGCCAGCATCTGCACTCATGCCAAAACCACCCAGCTCGGCATAAATGCGCGCGCCGCGCGCCACAGCGTGTTCGTAAGACTCCAGCACCATCACACCGGCACCCTCGCCCAGCACAAAACCATCGCGGTCTTTGTCCCAAGGGCGAGAAGCGGTTTTAGGGTCATCGTTGCGAGTAGAGAGAGCACGCATCGCCGCAAAGCCGCCCACGCCTAAGGGCGATACGGTGGCTTCTGCGCCGCCCGCGATCATGACATCGGCATCGCCGTATTCGATCATGCGGCCAGCTGCTCCAATGCTGTGTAAGCCGGTAGTGCAGGCCGTAGCAATGGCCAAATTAGGGCCCTTAAATCCAAATCGCATCGACACATGACCGGAAATCATGTTGATGATGGATGCTGGCACAAAGAACGGAGAGATTCGACGGGGGCCCCGCTGGGTTAATTCAGCATGGGTGCCCTCAATCATAGGCAAACCGCCAATGCCTGAGCCGATCAGACAACCAATGCGTGTGGCTTCTTCGTCACTCAAGTCGCCGCAAGTTTTCAAACCTGCATCTTGGACAGCCTGAATGGCCGCCACGATTCCGAAATGGATAAAAGCATCCATGGTTCGGTCTTCTTTGGGGGGAATGAAATCATCTAAAACCAAGCCCTTGACCTCGCCGGCAAACTTGCAGGCAAAGGCTTCGGCATCAAAGTGCGTGATGAAATCAATACCCGAATGCCCAGCCAAAAGGCTGGACCAGGACTCAGAAACTGTGTTGCCAACCGGGCTGACACAACCCAAGCCGGTAACCACTACGCGACGACGTGACATCTATATAGATAGGGAATACGGGGTGCATGCCCCTGTAGAGACTTAAGCTTTGGGATGGGCCACCGCGTAATCGATAGCGTTTTGAACGGTCGTGATTTTTTCAGCGTCTTCGTCGGGAATTTCAATTCCAAACTCGTCTTCAAGCGCCATCACCAGTTCAACGGTGTCCAGGGAGTCAGCTCCCAGATCCGCCACAAATGCTTTTTCATTGGTGACCTGTGACTCTTCAACGCCGAGTTGCTCGGCAATGATTTTCTTAACTCGTGCTTCGATATCGCTCATGTATCCCTCAAAGGGTAGTAAAAGAAGGGGTGATTTTAGCCATCTTGAAAAAGGAGTCTGTTAATAGAACCCCGCCTAGGCCATGAACATGCCGCCATTGACATGCAATTCTTGTCCGGTGACGTAGCCCGCTTGGGGTGAAGCCAGATAACTGACCGCATGTGCCACATCTTCTGGGGTGCCCAAATGGCCCGCCGGAATTTGGTCCATCAGCATTTTTTGTTGGGTTTCGGGCAATTGGGCGGTCATATCGGTCTGAATGAATCCTGGCGCCACACAATTTACCGTGATATTTCGGGACGCCAACTCTCTGGCTAAAGCTCGTGTCATGCCCGCCAGCCCCGCCTTGGCAGCCGCGTAGTTGACTTGGCCGGGGTTTCCGGAAGCCCCCACCACCGAGGTGATATTGATGATGCGGCCATACCGCTGCTTCATCATGGGCCGAATCAGCGCGCGGCTGAGGCGAAACACCGCCTTCAAATTGGTATCGAGCACCTCGTCCCACTCCGCATCTTTCATGCGCATGGTCAAGTTGTCTCGGGTGATGCCGGCGTTGTTGACCAAAATTTGAACGCCTCCATGGGTTTGCACCAGTGTGTCCACCAGCGCTTCGCAAGCTGCTGCGTTATTCACATCGAGTTGAACACCTCGACATCCCTCAAAAACCGAAAGGGCTGCACTGATTTGCGCCGCACCTGCTTCAGTGGTCGCAGTACCCACCACCTTAACGCCCTGCTGAGCCAGCTGCAATGTAATGGCTGCACCAATGCCCCGTGTGGCGCCTGTTACCAGGGCCACCTGGCCTTGTAATTGCTTATCTTGCATGCAAAAACCTCAAAATCACATCAATTGCTTTTTAACTTCCTGCAAAGTTGCAGGATCAAACATGGGAAAACCCGTCATTTCAGGGTCAATGCGTTTGACTAGGCCCGCCAGCACCTTGCCTGGACCACACTCCACCACATTCAAAATGCCACGCGCTTTAACGGCTTGCATGCACTCCACCCATCGGACCGGGCCAAACGCCTGCCGGTACAAAGCCTCTCGAATCGCTTGGGGGTCGGTTTGAACCGCAACATCGATGTTATTGATGAGGGGAACGGTGGGCGTTTGGAGCTCAAGCTCCAGCAAGCGCTGCATCAAACGCTCCGCAGCAGGCCGCATCAAACTAGAGTGAAAAGGGGCTGAAACCGGCAACAACAAAGCCCGTTTAGCACCAAGGGCTTTGAGCACCTCGCAGGCTTTATCCACCGCGGCTTTGCTGCCAGCAATAACAGTTTGAGAAAGGTCGTTAAAGTTCACCGCCTCCACCACTTCGCCACTGTGCGGCTCAAAGCTGGCGCTGGCCTGCTCACAACCGGCCACCACTTGGGTAGCCTCTAGGCCCAATATGGCCGCCATTGCGCCCTGCCCCACAGGAACCGCCTCCTGCATGGCTTGGGCCCGCAGGCGCACCAGCGGCACCGCTTGAGCCAAGCTGAGCACGCCACTGGCGACCATGGCTGAATACTCCCCCAAGGAGTGCCCAGCCACTAGGGCTGGAGCTATGCCTGTTTCACTCATCCAAGCCCGGTAGGATGCTACGCCCGCCACCAGCATGACCGGCTGGGTGTTGGTGGTTAACGCTAAATCTTCTTTAGAGCCTTCGCGAATCAGTTTTGAGAGGTCGAGGTTTAAGGAGTCTGAGGCCTCTTGCAACACCTTCGCCACCGCAGGGTGTTCGCCCCAAGCATCCAACATACCCACCGACTGGGAGCCCTGACCGGGGAACACAAATGCAAAAGACTTCATAGAGATTGAGAAATGATGTTGAGGGTGTTAGGTGCTTAACAAAATGCGGGCTTACAGATTCAAAAGGACCGCGCCCCAAGTAAAGCCGCCCCCCACACCTTCAAGCAACACCAACTGCCCTGGCTTGACGCGCCCAGACCGAACACCCACATCCAAAGCCAAGGGAATGGACGCCGCTGAGGTGTTGCCATGCTGGTCCACCGTCACAATCATTTGGTCCATGGACAGTTTGAGCTTTTTGGCCGTGCCTTGCATGATGCGAATATTGGCTTGATGCGGAATCAGCCAATCAAGATCTGCAGAGGTCTTATGCGCTTTGGCCAAAACTGCATTGGCGGCATCTTCCAACACCCCCACTGCCAATTTAAAAACAGCCTGCCCGTCCATTTGCAACAGAGGACTTCCTATCACTTGGCCGCCGGCAACTTGGCCGGGGGTACACAAAATGTGGGCGTACTGCCCGTCTGCATGCAAATCGCTGGCCAAAATGCCAGGCCTGTCAGATGCCTCAAGCACCACGGCACCCGCACCATCACCAAACAGCACACACGTAGTACGGTCCTTGAAATCCAAAATACGAGAAAAAACTTCTGAACCCACCACCAAAGCTTTACGGGCAGAGCCCGAACAAATCAATGCATTAGCTATGGTGAGGGCGTACACAAAACCGCTGCATACGGCTTGAACATCAAACGCTGGGCAACCATGAATCCCCAATTTGTTTTGCAAAATGCACGCCGTTGACGGAAACACCATATCCGGCGTGGAAGTGGCCACAATGATCAAATCAATCTCTTGGGCTGGGCAATTAGCAGCTTCAAGCGCCTTAAGGCAAGCCTTAAAGGCTAAATCGCTGCTGGTTTCGTCCGCGCTGGCAAAGTGCCGCGCCTGAATGCCGGTACGCTCGACAATCCAATCGTCAGAGGTTTCCACACCTTGCTCGGCCAACTGACTGACCAATTCAGCATTGCTAAGCCGCTTGGCGGGCAAGTAACTGCCAGTACCCGTGATGCGTGAATAAAGGGGCATGCGATCAAGGCCAGGACTGATGGGCCGTCAGGGGGACGGCAGCAATCTTGGCCTGCACCCGTTCAAGTAATTGATGTTGGGCTGCATCATACGCGCGGTTCAGCGCCTGCTCGAACGCGAAAGCATCGGCTGAACCATGACTCTTAAAAACGAGACCACGCAGCCCCAAAAGTGCCGCACCGTTGTGCGCACGGTGATCCAGACGTTTTTTAAGAGAAGATAGCGCCGGATAGGCACAAATGGCAGCAATTTTTCTAAAAATAGTACTAGAGAACTCCTCTTTCATGATCTGACCAATCATGGAGGCAAGCCCTTCACTGGCTTTTAGCGCCACATTACCCACAAAACCATCGCACACCACAATATCGGTGGTGCCCTTGAAAATATCGTTGCCCTCTACATTGCCGTAAAAATTCAAATGAGAGGAGTTAGCAGCAGTTCGAAGCAATTCACCCGCTTTTTTGATGACTTCGCTGCCTTTAATGACTTCTTCGCCAATGTTGAGCAGGCCCACGGAGGGGTTGGGTCGCCCCGTGAGGGCAGACGCCAGGGCAGAACCCATAAACGCAAACTGCAACAGGTGCTCGGCAGAGCAATCAACATTGGCACCCAAGTCCAAAACCAAGGTAGCGCCACCTTTGACATTGGGTAACTGGGTAGCAATGGCAGGACGGTCAATACCCTCCATAGTCTTGAGCACATAGCGCGCAATGGCCATGAGGGCGCCCGTGTTGCCGGCAGAGACCGCAGCGTCGGAGGCGCCTTCTTTGACCAGCTCAATGGCCACCCGCATGGAGGAATTGCGCTTTTTACGTAAGGCCACTTCAATGTCGTCGTCCATACCCACCACCTCTGTGGCGGCCACCAACTTGGCCCGAGGGTGCTGAAAAGATTCCAGCTGCGTCTGCAAACCCACCATCAACACATGCGCATCTGGATGGTTGTCTAAAAATTGACGACAAGCAGGCAGAGTAATTGCCGGCCCTACATCGCCGCCCATGCAGTCAACAGAAATTCTGATCATGGTTCACTTCACACCAAAGAAAAAGCCCGAAGCTACTGGTCGGTAGCATCGGGCCTAGCAGATCAGATCGGATTAGGCTTCTGATTTGGTCTTAAGAACTTTACGGCCACGGTAAAAGCCTGTGGGGCTGATGTGGTGGCGCAAATGAATTTCGCCAGTAGTGGGCTCCACCGCAATGCCGGGCGTATTCAGCGCGTTGTGCGATCTGTGCATACCACGCTTAGAAGGGGATTTTTTGTTTTGTTGTACAGCCATGATGAACTCCGGGTCAAATTGGCTGTAAAAAAAGCAGCCAGATGAAAAGTAAAAGGTGGAAAAATCTGAATTGGTTAACCCAGCCTAAAGTCTGGAGTGTTGCAGAAAACCGTAAATTATAGCGCAAGCACTAGATCTTGATGAATTTTCAATGCTTCTTGACTTTCAGGCTCGCTAACACAGCAAAAGGGTGTGGAGCAGCCGCCTCTTGAAGCTCAAAATCCGGGTCTTGCGCGGCAAAGACTTGTGGCTCGGGGCAGACATCGTGCATAGGCACCATAGGTATGGCTAATAAAAGTTCATCCTCCACCAGCGCATGCAAATCGAAGTGCTTAGTTAGCACCAGCAAATCTTCTTCTGCATCGTCGTCTTCAGATTCAGCCTGTTGTTCGGAACTCACAAATCGAAACGACTGCTTGGCCTCAACCGGCAACGCCACTGTTTTCAAGCACCGTTGGCACGTCATAGGCAAGGCAACTTGCGCGCCAAGGTGCAACCACACTTGGTGGGCAGCCACTGAAACCGTGCGCAACTCGCCTTCGGCATGCCAATGAACTTTGATTTGGGCACTTAATTGACTGGCTTCATCTGGCTTAAACTGGTCTGATGTCAAGCGTGGGTAATGTTCTAAGCCATCGACCCCATCCAAAACCCCGTTTTCTGAGGCAAAAGCCTGCACATCCAGCGCCTTAGGAGGTGAGGAGGCAGGAATGTAATGCATAGGTCCAGTGTAAGAGAATCAGTTCCTAGGCCATTGAAGTCATGAGCACTCCCCACCTCACCCCATCCAACACCAACTCTGCAGTTAAGACGCCACAACGACAGGTGATCTTGGGGTCGAGCTCCGCCTACCGGAAAGAACTGTTGTCTAGACTGCACGTTCCCTTTGAAGTGGTGCGCCCCGAAGTAGACGAAAGTCCCTTAAACGGCGAAACACCCTTGGCTTTGGCTTCTCGCTTGGCTTTGGCTAAAGCCCGTGCCGTGGCCTTGATGCACCCCCAAGCGGTGGTCATAGGTTCTGACCAAGTGGCAGATTTAATGGGCCAGCCTCTAGGCAAACCCGTAACTCATGACAAAGCCTGCCTTCAGCTGAGTCAAATGAGCGGGCAAACCGTGCTGTTTCACAGCGCTGTCGCAGTGGTTTGCAGGGTCTCTGGTTTTGAAGGGCAAACTTTGGCCTCTGTAGCTGTTAAGTTTCGTGAACTTTCAGACCAAGAGATTGAAACCTATCTCAGGCTAGAACAACCTTACGACTGTGCTGGGAGCGCCAAAAGTGAGGGGCTGGGCATCAGCTTGCTGGCCTCGATCGACAGCGACGACCCCACCGCCTTGATTGGCCTACCCCTGATTCGCACCTGCCGCTTGCTGCGCGAAGCGGGTGTTGCGATTCCGTCATCATGAAAGCCAGTAGCCCAGCAGCAGCAAAAGACGGGACCGTATCGGCTGCATCGACAAACCAGCACCAAACCAAGGGTCGTTTGTTTTTGGTGCCTGCTCCCTTGGACTTTGCCTGCGACACGCAGACCGCTCTGCAAGACGTGATGCCCCTAGGCACGCTAAAAGCAGCCAGTTCATTGGCCTATTGGATTTGCGAAAACGCCAAAACCGCCCGGGCGTACTTAAAGCGCGTCCACGACGTCACCCCACTAAAACACACCATTCAAGAGCAGCACTTGCAAGAACTACCCCGAGAAGTCCACAAAAAAGGAGACTTTTCTGGGGTTTCAGGTGCTGTTTTTGACGCCCGCCACTTACTTGAGCCAGCTCTAAAAGGGCACGACATGGGCTTGATAAGTGAGGCAGGCATGCCCGCCATTGCGGACCCTGGAGCATCGGTGGTGCGGGCGGCACACCAACTTCACATACCGGTCGTGCCTTTGGTAGGGCCCAGCTCACTCTTGTTGGCATTGGCCGCGAGCGGCTTGTCGGGCCAGCAATTTGCGTTTGTGGGTTACTTACCTCAAGACGGCCCTGAGCGAACCCAAAAAATCAAAGCCTTGGAGCACACCGCCTTGCAAACGGGTCAAACCCAACTCTTTATAGAAACGCCTTACCGCAATACCGCATTGCTCACTGCGCTGCTCCAAACTTTGCAGGGCCAAACGCTGCTGTCGGTCAGTGCGGGGCTGACGCTGTCCAATGCTTGGCAGCGCAGCGCCACCGTCAAAGAATGGAAAACACAAACCGTTGAATTAGACAAACACACCCCAGTGGTGTTTGCGATTGGGCGTTAAGGCCAGGCTAAAAAAGCCTGGTTAAAGCCTGCTTGAGCCTTATTTAACAGAGGGCCAAGCACCTGCGCTCTGGAGTGCGCCATAGCTCATGCCTGAACCAATGGCGGCGCCAAAGCGTTTAACCAAGCGCTCGGCCACATTGTCTCGGCGGGTGTAATCGACAATATCTTCAGCCTTAACCACCTCACGGGCCACAAAGTCCACATTGCCCAATTCATCGGCCAAGCCCAGTTCCACCGCTTGCTGACCGTTCCAAAACAATCCACTGAACATTTCAGGGGTCTCTTTAAGTCTTTCGCCCCGACCCTTGCGCACCACCGTGATGAATTGCTGGTGGATTTGGTTCAACATGGCTTGGGCGTACTGGCGTTGCTTGTCGGTTTGGGGGCTGAAAGGGTCTAAAAAGCCTTTGTTGTCCCCAGCCGTCATCAACCGGCGCTCGACCCCCAGTTTGTCCATCAGACCCGTAAACCCAAAACCATCCATCAACACGCCAATACTGCCGACAATACTGGCCTTGTCTACA
>CAMAWQ010000018.1 GCA_945862005.1 Hylemonella gracilis
CAACTCCCGCGTCGTTTATGAGCTATGGCTTAGCCAAAAAGATGTCTAAGAACGGCCACAAGTTTGGCAAAGGCGAAGTTGAAGGTGTGGTGGCCCCAGAAACAGCAGCCCATGCCGCAGGCACCAGCGCCTTACTGCCCATGTTGGCATTGGGCATCCCGGGCTCGCCCACCGCAGCGGTGTTGCTGGGCGGCTTGCTGATTTGGGGCTTGCAGCCTGGGCCGTTGCTATTTGTAGAACAAAAAGACTTTGTCTGGGGCTTGATTGCCAGCATGTACATGGGTAACTTGGTGGGCCTGATTGTGGTGTTGACCACGGTACCCTTGTTTGCCTCGATCTTGCGCATTCCGTTTTCCATCATTGCACCGGTCATCATCGTGATTTGCGCCATTGGCGCCTACACGGTGCACAACGCCATGCTGGACATTTGGTTCATGAGGTTGTTTGGTGTGGTGGGCTATGTGTTCAAAAAGCTCGACTACCCCTTGGCCCCGCTGGTGTTGGCCTTAGTGCTGGGCGATAAAGCTGAAGACTCGTTCCGGCAGGCCATGTTGTTCTCTCAGGGCGATTTGAGCATCATGTTCTCCAACAGCTTGGTTGGCAGCATTACCGCGCTGGCCTTGTTGATGCTGTTCTGGCCCCTGTTCAGCAAGGCTATTGCCTACATCAGGCCTCCAAAAAAGTCAGAGTTTTCGGCGGATCAGCCAGTGGATTAAGTCTCCATAGATAGCCCGTGCCTACTTAAATCTTCCCGCGTTGCTTCAAGCGACTCAAAGTTTCGGCGGACAGGTTCATGTAGGCCGCCAATTCTTTCTTAGGAATTTTTTCAAAAAGCCCCGGATGTTTACGCAAAAAACGGTGAACACGACCCGGCGCATCAAGCAAATGCAAGGTGATGGTGTGCGCCATGATCTCGCTCATCAGGTTCATGACGTGGTATTCAAATGTGTGTTTCAAGCTCGGGTGGCGCTCCAAAAAAGCGATCCATTGCGGCATGGGCAGCTTGACCACCTGCGCCTTGGTCACACACACAATGCTGTAAGGCGTGGGGGTTTTCAGGCACCAAGCGGCGTAGCTGGTTTCCATGTCGCCCTCGTCCGAAAACCGCAAAATCATTTCTTTGGCTTGCTGGTTGGCCACCACCCGCTTGAGAATGCCACTCAAAATAAAGTACTGCTCCATTTCGTGCACACCTTGGTGCAGCAGGTGGTCGCCCTTTTGACAGTCCACCACCTTCATCTGCGGCTCCAGCTCGGCAAAAGCGGCATCGTCCAAGTCTTTCAAAATGAGGTTGTGCCGAAGCTGCACGCGCAGGACGTTTTTTTCAGGATGATGGTCAATTGCTGTCATAGAAAAATGAGCCTCTTGTCACAAAAATTGACCGCGGTCAATCGTGATCACGCCGCAAGTTCATATGATCTTCTACGAACCTCGAGCTTGATGGTCTCGGACTTTTGTAAGTCACTAATCAATATAAATCATTTCAATTTTCCATCTCTTATTTTTTGACGCTTATGACCACACCCTCCACTCCTCCCGCTTCTAACGCCATGACCGACGGCTTTCATTTGGTGATCGATGCACTTAAGCTCAACGACATCCACACCATTTATGGTTTACCCGGCATCCCCATTACCGACCTGACCCGCATGGCGCAGGCCGAGGGCATGCGCGTGATCTCTTTCCGCCACGAGCAAAACGCGGGCAACGCTGCCGCCATTGCAGGTTTCTTGACCCAAAAGCCCGGCGTGTGCCTCACGGTTTCGGCCCCTGGCTTTTTGAATGGTTTGACCGCTCTGTCCAACGCCACCACCAACTGCTTTCCCATGATTTTGATCAGCGGCTCCAGCGAGCGAGAAATTGTGGACCTGCAACAAGGCGACTACGAAGAAATGGACCAACTCGCCATTGCCAAGCCTTTGTGCAAGGCCGCGTTTCGCGTTTTGCATGCAGAAGACATTGGGGTGGGCATTGCCCGCGCCATTCGCGCGGCGGTGTCTGGCCGCCCCGGCGGCGTCTACTTAGATTTGCCGGCCAAGCTTTTTAGCCAAGAGATGGACGCCGCCGCAGGCAAGGCCAGCCTCATTAAGGTGGTAGACCCAGCCCCTCGCCAGTTGCCTGCCCCCGACGCCATTGAGCGAGCTATTGGCTTGCTTAAAGGCGCCAAGAAACCTTTGATTTTGTTGGGCAAAGGTGCCGCCTACGCCCAAGCGGATGCGGACATTCGCGCCTTGGTAGAAAAGTCGGGCATTCCTTACCTGCCCATGTCTATGGCCAAAGGCTTGCTGCCCGACACGCACCCCCAGTCTGCCGCCGCGGCACGCTCTTTTGTGTTGCCTGAGGCCGATGTGGTTATGCTGATTGGTGCACGTCTGAACTGGCTGCTGTCGCACGGCAAAGGCAAAACTTGGGGCGGCAAAGACGCCAAAGCTTGGGGTGGTCAAAAGTTCATCCAAATTGACATTTCCCCCCAAGAAATGGACAGCAACGTGGCCATTGACGCGCCGATTGTGGGCGATATTGGGTCCTGCGTGTCGGCCTTGCTGGCTCAGGTGGGCCAGCTGTCAAAGCCGCCTGCTGATTGGTTAAACGCCATTGAAGAGCGCAAGACCAAAAACGTCTCCAAAATGGCTGAGACCTTGGCCAAAGACCCTGTGCCCATGAACTTCCACAGCGCACTGAACGTGGTGCGCGATATCTTCAAGGCCCACCCCGACACCCTGTTGGTGAACGAAGGCGCAAATGCACTGGACTTCACCCGCAGCATTGTGGACATGTACAAGCCCCGCAAGCGCCTGGATGTAGGCACCTGGGGCATCATGGGTATTGGCATGGGCTTTTCTGTGGCCGCAGCCGTAGAAACCGGTTTGCCCGTCATTGCCATTGAAGGTGACAGCGCATTTGGTTTCTCAGGCATGGAGGTAGAAACCATTTGCCGCTACAACCTGCCTGTGTGCGTGGTCATCATGAACAACAACGGCGTCTACCGTGGCACCGACGTCAACCCCACCGGAGGTGCAGATGTCGCTCCCACCGTATTTGTCAAGAACGCCCGCTACGACATGCTTATGCAAGCTTTTGGTGGTGTGGGCGTCAATGCCACCACACCTTCAGAGTTGCGCCAAGGCATTGAAGAGGCGCTGCGCTCGCGCAAACCCACCTTGATCAACGCGGTGATTGACGAAACCGCTGGCACTGAAAGCGGACGCATCACCAGCCTCAACCCCAAAAAGGCCGCCGCGGCCTGACACCCATTTTTATTTCACATCACACCAACGGAGAACTTTATGTCCAGTCACAAGCCCCTTAACGGCATCAAAATTATCGACTTCACCCACGTGCAAGCGGGCCCAGCTTTCACCCAGTTGCTGGCTTGGTTCGGCGCCGACGTCATCAAGGTCGAGCGCCCTGGTTCTGGCGACGTCACCCGCAGCCAGTTGCGAGACATTCCCGAAGCTGACGCGCTGTACTTCACCATGCTCAACAGCAACAAGCGCTCTTTGACCCTAGACACCAAAAAGCCAGAGGGCAAAGAAGTGCTGGAAAAACTGATCCGCGAATCCGACGTGATGGTGGAGAACTTTGGCCCTGGTGCCTTAGACCGTATGGGCTTCACTTGGGAGCGTATTCAAGAACTCAACCCCAAAATGATCTTGGCCTCCGTCAAAGGTTTCAGCGATGGCCACCACTACGAAGACCTGAAGGTTTATGAAAACGTGGCCCAGTGTGCCGGCGGCGCGGCCTCTACCACCGGCTGGTGGAAGGGCGAAAACTCAGCCCCCACCATTTCGGCTGCGGCCTTGGGCGACTCCAACACCGGCATGCATTTGGCGATTGGTATTTTGACGGCCTACATTGGCCGCCAGCAAACCGGCAAGGGCCAAAAAGTGGCGGTGTCGATGCAAGACGCCGTGCTGAACCTGTGCCGCGTGAAGATGCGCGACCAACAGCGCTTGGAGCGCATTGGCTACCTGGAAGAGTACCCACAGTACCCCCATGAAATGGAAGCTTTTGCCGACAAAGTCACCCCCCGTGGCGGTAACGCAGGCGGCGGCGGCCAACCCGGCTGGATTTTGAAGTGCAAGGGCTGGGAAAACGACCCCAATTCGTACATTTACTTCACCATTCAGGGCCATGCATGGGAGCCGATTTGCGACGCCTTGGGCAAACCCGAGTGGAAAACCGACCCCAAGTACACCACCGCTCAAGCGCGCCAACCGCACATTGAAAACATCTTTGCCACGATTGAAAACTTCATCAAGGACAAAACCAAGTTTGAAGCCGTGGACATCTTCCGCAAATTTGACATTCCTTGCGCGCCTGTGTTGTCCATGAAAGAACTGTTGCGCGACGAGTCTTTGCGCAAGAGCGGCTCTATCGTAGAAGTGCCTCACCCCGTGCGTGGCAGCTACTTTACGGTGGGCAGCCCTATCAAGTTCTCTGACCTCAAGCCCGAAGTCACCGCGTCTCCCCTGCTGGGCCAGCACACCGATGACGTGCTGGTAGAGCTGGGCTACAGCAAGGACAGCATTGCCAAAATGCATGAGGCCAAAGCCGTTTAACTGATACGTTTGCCTCTCCTCAAACGGCGCACAGGTTGCGCCGTTTGTTTTTGTGCCACGATAACGGGTTATCCATATGAATCCAACTGTAGATCTGAATCAGCTTATTCAAGCCGTGGGCGACGCCTTGGTGGTGTGCGATGCGCAAGGTGCCATCACCCTTTGGAACCCGGGTGCTGAGCGCATGTTTGGTTACAGCGCCCAAGAAGCGCTGGGCCGAAACCTAGACCTCATCACCCCAGAGCGGCTGCGACAACGCCATTGGACGGGCTACCACCACTCCATGGAAACCGGCACCACACGTTATGGGCACGATGTGTTGCGCGTACCGGCCATCAATAAAGCGGGCGACGCCATGTCCATTGCGTTTACGGTGGCCATGCTGCATGGACCTGATGGCAGGGTAAACGGTTGTGCTGCTGTGATTCGAGACGAAACACTGCGCTTTCAAGAAGACCGCGCCCTTAAAAAACGCATTGCCGAGCTGGAAGCCCAGCTTGTAACGCATTCAGCTGAATCGAAGCCATCAGCGGGAGCCTGATAGGCCTTAAGCAAGAGGCCAATAAGGTTCAAACCGTTAAAATTTTGTCAATTTGGAGACTGCGCATGAGCAAAGCACTGGACGGTATTCGCATTTTGGACTTTACGCATGTTCAGTCTGGCCCCACCTGCACCCAACTACTCGCTTGGTTTGGTGCCGATGTCATCAAGGTGGAAAAAGCCGGTGAAGGTGACGCCACCCGTGGTCAGCTGCGCGACATTCCCAATGTCGACAGCTTGTACTTCACCATGCTCAACCACAACAAGCGCTCCATCACCTTGGACACCAAAAAGCCCATGGGCAAAGAGGTGCTGGAAGAGCTCATCAAACAGTGCGATGTGATGGTGGAAAACTTTGCGCCCGGCGCGCTGGATCGCATGGGCTTCAGCTGGGAGCGGATTCAAGAGATCAACCCCCGCATCATTTTGGCCTCGGTCAAGGGGTTTGGTCCGGGCCCTTATGAGGACTGCAAGGTGTATGAAAACGTGGCCCAGTGTTCGGGCGGCGCAGCGTCCACCACCGGATTTGAAGACGGACCGCCCGTGGTCACGGGGGCGCAAATTGGCGACAGCGGCACGGGCTTGAACTTGGCCTTGGGCATTGTGACGGCGCTGTTCCAGCGTGAAACCACAGGCCGCGGCCAAAAAGTGATGGCGGCCATGCAAGACGCCGTGCTGAACCTGTGCCGGGTGAAGCTGCGCGACCAACAACGCCTTGACCGCACCGGCGAGTTGCGCGAATACCCCCAGTACCCTGAAATGGAGTTTGGTGAGGCCGTGCCGCGCGCGGGCAACGCATCAGGAGGCGGCCAACCCGGCTGGATTTTGAAGTGCAAAGGCTGGCAGAAAGACCCCAACGCCTACATTTACTTCATCACCCAAGCGCCGGTATGGCCCGCTATTTGCAAAATCATTGGCGAAGAGCACTGGATCACTGACCCCCAGTACGCCACGGCAGAAGCCAGATTGCCTCACCTCAAGACGATTTTTGCCCGCATTGAGGAATGGACTAAAACCAAAACCAAGTTGGAGGCCATGGACATTTTGAACGAGTTTGACATTCCATGTGGCCCCATTTTGTCCATGAAAGAAATTGCCGAAGATGAGTCTTTGCGGGCCACCGGCACGATTGTGGAAGTGGACCACCCCCAGCGCGGACGCTCTTTGTCAGTGGGCAACCCCATCAAACTCTCCGATAGCCCCACAGAGGTAACCCGTTCCCCACTCTTGGGCGAGCACACCCTAGAAGTTTTGACGCAAATGGGTATTTCGCAAGAACGCATCAAGCAGTTGCAAGAGGCCCGGGTTATTTAATAGAAGGCTTTGGCAGGGCTGAGCAGAACTTTCAGCCCGTCTGAAATGACAACTTTGTTACATCAAATCGACACACTGACGCTCTAACCTTGTCAATCTCAAACTGACGGGTGCATGCCAAGGCCCATCGTTCGGTTTCTGTCTTATTGGAGTCGAAGTGTGAAAATTCTGATTGTTGACGACAGTCGTGCCATGCAGGCTATCGTGCGCCGAGCGGTGATGGAAACGGGTATTGATCCCCTCGACATACAAACCGCAAGCTCCGGCCATGACGCTTTGAACCAAGTGCAAAGCTTCAAGCCCGATGTGGTGCTGACCGACTGGCATATGCCCGGCATGACCGGCTTGCAAATGGTGCGAACCATGCGTCAGATGGGCCTGCGCGACACCTATGTGGGCTTTGTGACCACTGAAACCCAAAACGACCGCGTGCAAGAGGCCCTAAACAACGGTGCCAACTTTGTTTTAAACAAACCGTTCAAAGACGAAGAGTTGCGTGAAAAGTTGGGCGCTATTGCCAACAAAATTTCCGCCAAACCCATCATTTTCAAGCCCATCACGCTGGAAGGCTTAACCACCGTGGTGCGCGAAACGCTTAAAGAAGTTCCCTTCAGATTGGTTGAAAAAGAACTCACCAGTGCAGACTTGAGTAATGAAAACTTGTTGGCCTTGTACCGCAGCGAAACCACCAAAGCCCTCACCGCTGTCGCGGTGTTAGATTTACCTGCCATGACCATGATGGGAGCTGGTGCCCTCGGGATGCAGCCCGCGGATGTCAAACCACTTATCGAGACTGAAAGCCCCACCGAAGACATCCAAAACCAAGCCGCCGACTTTTTAGGGCGTGCAGCTACTGCCATGCGGGCCGAAAAGCCCGGTGAACTCTCCATGCTCAAGCAAAGCTTAGTGAGCAAAGACTTTGCCAAACTGCAGGAACTGCTGCGACATAACCGTGGTCAAGCCTACTTCAAGCTCGATATTCCGGGTTATGGCAGTGGCCGTATGGGTTTCTTGTTGGTTTAAGGCGAATCGATATGGAAATCCTCACCACCAAGCTTTTTTATTACGTCAGTCTGGCTGTCAACATTCTGTTTATTTTGGTGGCAGCCTACACGCTTTGGCGCATTGAAAACTCCGGAAACCAATCGGCTAAAGCCGTCATCAATGCGGCCAATATGACCCAGGATGCCCTCAAGGCATTCAAACATTGGACGTCTGAGCTCAAGGTCACCGTGTTGCACGAGAACCAGCAACTGGCGTCTGAGGAGCCCAACCCTTTCAATACCTCTCGAGAAGCGCAAAGAATGCTCACCGAGTTGCAGCGGATCACCATGTCCATTGAAGACATGGACACCCAAAGCATGCAGCAAATGCTGCGCGAACTGGATGCGGTGATCAGTGGCATGCACCTCAAAGAGCCGCTGACCGCTGAAAACCAAACGGAACTCAATCGGTTGCGGGGGCAGCGCGAAAGGCTCACATCCGAAGTGGAGCAACTTCAAATCCGCTTGGACGAGTCCGCTCGCACCATCGCGGACTTGCGCCGTGAAAACCGAGCCGCCTTTACGTCAGGTTCAGCACTTGAAACACTCAAGCAAGTCAACGAGCGCTTGTTTGCCGAGCTTAAAACCATGCGCAACCGCATGCTGCAAGCCGAAGAACGTGCAGCCGCCCTGTCTGCCGAAATGGACCACTTGAGCCTGCAAGCCCCTGTGGTCGGCAAACCTGAGCAAGTGATTCAGCCCTTTAGCACCAGCCTGAACGACTCGAAGGCTTTGCAAAAACGCGTGCTGACTCTTGAAGCCGACCGCGCCAAGTTGCTTGATCAATTACAAGAAGCACAAGAAGCCTTAAGCCGCTCTCTGCGCGAAAAGGCCATGATTGAAGAGCGCTTCTTGAAGCTTGATGCCCAGACCACCTGAGACGCTTGAATGATCAACCCCACAGGTGATTTGTTAGGGTCTCAAGGGATCAGTGCAACCTTGGCAAAGTCTTGGAAATTTCTCAGCGGACAAGACCGCGAGTTCAAAGCCCTTGACAGCATCACCCCGCCCGACTACCAAGAACACACCTATTTCCTACCGGTAGAAGTTGAAGACGCGGGCAAACGTTACGCCGTCTCGGTGCTGCTGCACCGCAGCGACGCCACCGTGGTGGCCTCGTTTATGTTTGGCATGGAACCCAGCGAGCTCTCAGAGGCTGACCTTCAAGATGCGTGCGGCGAAATTTGCAACGTCATCTCAAGCCGGAATTTGCTCAAGCTCAGCGATGAAGCCCGCATCACACTGGGTATGCCCAAGTATTTACAAAAGCAAACCTACTTGGACACCATGACCCATGGGCATTTGGAGGCCGCTTACCAAAGCACATCAGGTGAACGCAGCGTGTATGTGCTGGTCTGCGACCTGACCGCATCAACCCATGTGTAAGCCGCCGTTCACTGAAAAATCTGCACCGGTGGCGTAGCCGCCCTCTTCGCTGGCCAGCCACGACACGATTGACGCAATCTCATAGGGCTCGCCCAATCGCTTGACGGGCACGGTGTTCACAATCTTCTCAAGCACATCAGGCCGAATGGCTTTGACCATATCGGTGCCGATATAACCGGGGCTCACGGTATTGACCGTGACACCTTTGGTGGCCATCTCTTGCGCCAAGGCCATGGAAAAACCGTGCATCCCTGCTTTGGCTGCAGAGTAGTTGGTTTGCCCCGCCTGACCTTTGTTGCCGTTGACCGACGAAATCTGAATGATGCGGCCCCAGCCTTTTTCGACCATGTCAGGCACTACTTGTTTGGTGACGTTGAACATGGAATTCAGATTGGTGTCGATCACCGCGTCCCAGTCTTCACGGGTCATTTTCAAAAACACGCGGTCTTTGGTAATGCCTGCGTTGTTGACCAGCACATCAATAGGGCCGTGGTCTGCCTTGGCTTTGGTGAAAGCGTCCACGGTGGATTGCCAGTCGCCCACATTGCCAATAGACGCGTAAAACGTAAAGCCCAGCGCCTTTTGTTCGTCCAACCACTTTTGATAATCACGGGTGGGGCCGCAACCTGCCACCACCGTAAATCCATCCTTATGCAGGCGCTGGCAAATCGCGGTGCCAATGCCACCCATTCCGCCTGTAACGTACGCAACTTTTTGACTCATGTAAGTCTCCCTTTGTAAAAATAGATAGATGGGCTCTATGTCTTAACGCTCGATGGTCAGGGCCACACCCATACCGCCACCAATACACAAGCTGGCAATGCCCTTTTTGGCATCGCGGCGCTGCATTTCGTGCAGCAGAGTGACCAAAATGCGGCAGCCTGATGCGCCAATGGGGTGGCCAATGGCAATCGCACCGCCATTGACATTGACCTTGCTGGTGTCCCAACCCATTTCTTGGTTCACTGCACAGGCTTGCGCAGCAAAAGCCTCATTGATTTCTAGCAAATCCAGATCGGCAGCTTTCCAGCCCGCACGGTCCAAGGCTTTGCGCGATGCAGGCACGGGTCCCATACCCATAAGCGCAGGATCCAAACCACTGGTGGCAAAACTGGCAATGCGCCCCAGTGGCTTGAGCCCCAAAGCGGCCGCTTTGGCGGCAGACATCACCATCACCGCGGCGGCGCCGTCGTTGATCCCCGAGGCATTGCCCGCCGTCACGCCGCCCGCCTTGTCAAACGCAGGCTTCAAGCCCGCAAGTGCTTCGGCATTGGTTTTGCGGTTGATGAACTCATCGGCATCAAACACGATGGGGTCGCCTTTACGCTGGGGAATGATGACCGGCACGATTTCGTCTTTGAACTTACCTGCATCCTGAGCAGCAGTGGCTTTTTGTTGGCTGGCCAAGGCCAAGGCGTCTTGCATATCGCGGGTGATGTGGTAAGCCTTGGCCACGTTTTCAGCCGTGATACCCATGTGGTACTGGTTGTAGACATCCCACAAGCCATCTTGAATCATGGAGTCCACCATGTTCCAGTTACCCATACGCTGCCCCTCGCGAGATCCCATCAGCACATGAGGCGAAGCGCTCATGTTTTCTTGACCTCCGGCGATCACCACCTCGCTGTCGCCATACTGAATGGCTTGCGCGGCCAGCATGACGGCTTTAAGGCCTGAGCCACACACCGCGTTGATGGTGAGCGCAGGGGTTTCTTTGTTCAATCCGCTTTTGATCAGGGCCTGCCGTGCGGGGTTTTGGCCCGCACCGGCGGCCAATACCTGCCCCATGATGACTTCGCCCACCGACTCAGGGGCTAGGCCCGAGCGCTCGATCAGGGCTTTGATGACCGTGGCCCCCAGCTCGGTCGCAGGGGTTTTGGCCAAAGAGCCAGAAAACTTGCCGACGGCAGTGCGCGCGGCAGCAACAATCACGATGTCTTGCATTTGAGTTCCTCTTTATAAAAATTCATATCCGCACCTTCACATAACGGCCGGGCGCGGGTTCAATGGCTTGAAACTGGCGGTTGCCATAGGTCTTAGGGGCCGCAATAAGTTTGCCCGAGTGTTGTTGCAGCCACTGGGCCCAATCGGGCCACCAGCTGCCGGGGTGTTCTTCAGCTTTTTGCAGCCACTTTTGAAAATCTTGCGGCAACTTACCGTCTGCGCGCACCCAATAACTGCGTTTGTTTTTGCTGGCAGGGTTGATCACTCCCGCAATGTGGCCGGAAGCGCCCATCACAAAACGCATGGGGCCCGAAAGCAAACTCGTGGTGGCATAGGCGCCACCCACCGGCACGATGTGGTCTTCGCGGGAGCCGAACACGTAGACCGGCAAGTTGAGTTTGCCAAGGTCTATTTTTTCGCCGCACACCGTCAGTTGGCCGGTCTGGGACAAACGGTTTTCTAGGTAGGTGTTGCGCAAGTACCAGGCATAAAAAGGGCCGGGCAGGTTGGTGGAGTCGCTGTTCCAGTAGAGCAAATCAAAGGGCGGCGGCGTTTGGCCGTTGAGGTAGTTGCCCACCACATAGTTCCAAACCAGGTCGTTGGGTCTTAAAAAGCTGAAGGTGGAGGCCAAGTCGCGTCCCTGCAGCAGGCCGCCTTGGGCAAACTCGGTTTCGCGCACCTTGACGGATGGTTCGTCAATAAACACGTCCAACACGCCGGTGTCGGAAAAATCTAAAAACGTGGTCAACAAGGTGGCGCTGGCCACAGGCTTTTCGCCGCGGGCCGCCAACACCGCCAAGGCCGTGCCGAGCAAGGTGCCGCCTACGCAAAAGCCCAAAGCGTTGATGGACTCCACCCCGCAAATGGACTGAACCGCCTCAATGGCTCGGATCACGGCGTCTTCAACGTAATCGTCCCAGGTTTTCTGGGCCAAGGATTCATCGGGGTTGCGCCAGCTGATGACAAAGGTGCGGTACCCCTGCTCTACCGCATAGCGGATGAATGAATTGGCGGGCTGCAAATCCAATATGTAAAACTTGTTGATACAAGGGGGCACCATCAACAAAGGTTTTTCAAACACCTTGGCGCCAAGGGGTTTGTATTCCAGCAGCTGAAACAGCTCGTTTTCAAACACCACAGCGCCCTCAGTCGTGGCCACATTGCGCCCCACCTCAAACTGGCTTTCGTCCGTCATGGACACATGGCCCTGCTGCATGTCATGCAGCAAGTTTTGAATGCCTTGGGCAATGCTTTTGCCCGAAGACTCAATGGCTTTGTGCTGGGCCTCGGCGTTGAGGGTTAAAAAATTGCTGGGTGCGCTGGCCGCAATCCACTGCTCCACCGCAAAGCGGATGCGGCTTTTGGACTTTTCATCGCCCTCCACCGCTTCGGCCATATGCATCAAACAACGGGCGTTCACTAAGTAGCTGGCGGCTACCCAACCTGCCCAAGCATTCTGTTCCCATGCAGGCGTGGCAAACCGGCGGTCTTTAGAAAGCAACTCCTGAACACCTGAGCCCGACTGCATGAGTTCCGCCCAAGATTGGGTGAACTCTTCTTGCAAAGCCTTGAGCTTTTCGGGGGGAATGCCCAAATGCCCTAAGTTAGAGGCCCACGAAGATAGACTACCTTGAGTCAAGCGATGTCCCTTAAGTCTTGTAATTTTTGACTTTCAGTCAGTATGTCAGTCCAGACCCTTCATTATCCTGACAGAAATGACATGTGTTAATTTACTCCCAGAACCGACCTAAAGATGTTCATTCCTATAGTTTTGATTGCGTGGCTCTACGTGGCTTTGATGATGGCATTAGCCGAGGCCACCCACAGCCAAGGCACGGTCCTAGGTGCCATCTTCACCTTTGTGTTGTTTGGGGTGGGGCCCGTGGCGCTGGTGGCTTACATCATGGGCGCGCCGGGCCGACGCAAATTGCGTAAGCAACAAGAGGCAGAGGCCATCAAACAGGCCCAAGAAGGTCAATTAGCCTCGCAAGCCAATGCAGGCGACCATACGCCCACAGACCCCGTCGCGCCGGTACGAAAAGAACTCTGAGGGGTTGCGGTAGGTGCACCACGGCTCACTGCCATCGTTGCCATAAATATGCCGCACACCCAAGCGCTGCAAGTGTTGGCGTGCCAAGCCCTGCAAATCAGCCAGCCACTTGCCTGAAGTGGTGTGGGCCGTAAAACAAGCCGCTGCCTCAGGATGGCGCTGCACAAAAGCCGCCTTCACCTCGGTACCCACCTCAAAAGCCGTCGGGCCGATGCATGGCCCCAACCATGCCAACACAGCATTAGGCTGCGGATTCACCGCCGCCCACAACGCTTCCACCACGCCATGAGCCAAACCGCGCCAGCCCGCATGGGCCCCGGCTACAAACGACCCCTTGAGGTCGGTGAGCAAAATAGGCAGGCAGTCGGCCACCATCAGGCTGCATGCCAGGCCGGGTTGTGTGGTCCAGCACGCATCCGCTTGGGGTGGTTCGGCTAAAGACTTGAGGCATGTCTGTAGGTCCAGATTTAAAACCTCTGTGCCGTGCACCTGCTTCATCCAACAAGGCGCCAACCCCAGCCACTGTGCAACCTGTTGACGGTGTTGGGCCACGCGGGCGAGGTCGTCCCCCACGTGGTCGCCTAGGTTAAAACCGTAGGGGGATAAAGATGCCGTCAAAGGCATACGCGTGGTGCACATGGCCTGAACCCGCGCGGGCGCAGGCCAGTCGGGTATCCACCACTGTGGCATCAACCCTTCAGGCACTGACCCGTCAGGCTTCGTTGTCGGGGCAGTTGGTAGGCTGGGCATCGATAAATGCGGGCAGCTTCATGCACTGTTCAAATGCGGCCATGTTCAGGGGCAGGTTAGAAAAATCCACATCAAAGCGCTGCGCATTGAAGATTTGCGGCACCAAGCAGCAGTCGGCCAAGGTGGGCGTGGTGCCCCAGCAGTACACCGAAGGCGCCAGCCCCTCAGATTGACGCAGCTCTGCCAGTTGCTCCAACTGGCGCTCAAAACTCAGTAAACCTTCGCGCACCCAGTGGCGGTACCAGGTGTTTTTGTCGTCATCGCTCACCTTAAGCTCGCGCACCAAATACTTGAGCACCCGCAGGTTGTTGAGCGGGTGAATCTCGCAGGCAATGCTTTGCGCCAGTGCACGCACACGGGCACGGTCTTTGGGGGTGGCGGGCAACAAGGCAGCTTGCGGGTGGGTTTCGTCTAAGTACTCAATGATGGCCATGGACTGAGACAAGCGGTCTACCCCGCCCCCGTCTTCAATCTCAAGCAGCGGCACCAACCGGTCGGTGGATATAGCGCTGTATTCAGGCAATTTGTGGTCGCCGCGCGCAATGTGCACGGGGATGTAGTCAAAGCTCAGGCCCTTAAGGTTTAGGGCAATGCGCACCCGAAACGAGGCGCTGGAGCGGAAATAGTTGTGGAGCTTCATGAGGTTGTTCATAAGGTCAGGTGTTGGCAAGTGGAGGGGTTAATGGGGATGCTGCGTAACCGTCGACCAGCTTTTCCAGCAAAACCGTCAATTGTTCTTGTTCTGCGGGATTGAGTGGGGCCAGTAGGCGGGTCTGCACACGTTCTGCGGCGTCTTTCATGTCCAGTGCGGCTTTGGCACCAGCCTCTGTGGCCCAAAGCAGCTTGCGTCTGCGGTCTTGAGGGTCTTGTTCGCGGCGGATCCAGCCACGCGCTTCAAGCCGCCCAATGACCGAACCCGAGGTGGCTGCATCAAAGGCCACCTTGGCCGCCAGCGTGACTTGGTCTAGTCCGGGCTCGTCCATCAGGGCATTCAAAATGGCAAATTGCACGGGCGTCACGCGAAAGCCCGCCGTCTCATCGGTGAAAACCGCAAATGACAACTGGTGGGCACGTCGGATCAAATGGCCGGGTGCGCGCTGGAAATCGTAACTTTTGCTCATGATCTGGTCAGATTTGACCACGTTAAGCTGCACATTTTGAGATTTTCTGCCCCATCAGGGTAATTACTAAGCATACATATCAATTCAATATGCATACTTAGTAATTGGCGAAACATTGAAGACGAACTAAAGGACTCGTATGACCAGCTCCTCACCTGTATTGATTTCTGGCGGCGGCATTGGCGGTTTGGCTGCGGCCAGTTTGTTGGCGCAAGACGGACACCAAGTCACCGTGTTTGAGCAAGCCCCCGAATTCGGAGAAATTGGCGCGGGCATTCAGCTCGGCCCCAATATTTTCAAGATGTTCGAATACTTAGACATGACCGACGCCATCACCCAAGTGGCGTTTTTTCCGCCGGGCTTGGGCATGAATGACATCCGCACCGGTGAAGCCGTGGTTCGCGTGCCGCTGGGCGACGCCACCCACCGCGTGTACGGCTACCCCTATGGTGTGATTTACCGCGCCGATTTGCACAACGTGTTTTTGCAACGCTGCCAAAACCACCCCAACATCACCTTGCGTACCAATGCCAAAGTGGAGCGATTCACACAAAGTGAACAGGGGGTGCAGGTGCATTTGGCCTCCGGCGAGGTGGTGGATGGCACCGTGCTCATTGGTGCTGATGGCATGTGGAGCAAGATTCGCGAAGCGGTGGTGGGCGACGGCAAACCCCGAGTGTCTGGCCACATTGCCTACCGCGCCGTGCTTAAAAAAGAAGAGGTGCCCACCGAGCTGTGGAGCGACGACGTGCTGCTGTGGGGTGGCGAAAAAACCCACTTGGTGCATTACCCCATGCGACGCGGCGAACTCTTCAATTTGGTGGCCGTGTTTCACAGCAGCAAGTATGACGAGGGCTGGAACACCTTTGGCGACACGGCCGAGCTGCAAGAGCGCTTTGCACAGGCCACGCCGCAAGTCAGGGCACTGCTTGAAAAAATTGAAACCTGGAAAATGTGGGTGCTGTGCGACCGCGAGCCCGTTAAAAACTGGACCGACCGACGCGTGACCCTGCTGGGCGATGCCGCCCACCCTATGCTGCAATATTTGGCACAAGGCGCTGGCCAAGCCATTGAAGACGCCGTGGTGCTGCGGGAGGCCTTACGGCACACCCAAGGTAACTGGACCGACGCCTTTCAAAAATACCAAGCCACCCGCTACCTGCGCACCGGCCGAGTGCAACTCACCGCCCGCTTTTACGGCGACATTTACCACGCCGCGGGCGTACAACGCGAGTTGCGCAACCAAATGTTCCAAAGCGGTACCGAATCGGCTGGATTTGCAGGCCTGAAGTGGATGTACGACGGCATCAACCCCAAACACCTGTTTTGAACTTGATTTAAATAGAGGTCCACACCATGAACACAGCCGCCGCTCATACACCTGCACAGCCCTCGTCACCGCCCTCATCAAAGCCCCCCTCGTCCGTTCAGGCGGCGCGGCAACAGCTCTATCAAGATATTGATCCGCTCAACCTCACCCCACTTTGGGAGGTGTTGCACAACCTCGTGCCGGTGCATCCCAAGTCGCCTTGCCTGCCCGCTTTGTGGCGCTACGAGCAAGTACGGCCCTACCTGATGCGTGCGGGCGAACTCATCACCGCTGAGGAAGCGGTGCGCCGTGTGTTGATTTTGGAAAACCCGGGCATTCGAGGCAAATCCAGCGTCACCCAGTCTTTGTATGCGGGTTTGCAGCTTATCTTGCCCGGCGAGGTAGCCCCCAGCCACCGCCACACTCAGAGCGCCTTGCGTTTTATTGTGGAAGGCAGCGGCGCATTCACCGCCGTCAATGGCGAGCGCACCACCATGAAGCCCGGCGACTTCATCATCACCCCCAGCTGGGCTTGGCACGACCACGGCAATGAGGTTCAAGAGCCCATGGTGTGGCTGGACGGCTTGGACATACCCATTGTGGGTTTGCTCGATGCCGGTTTTGCCCAAAACAACCCCGAAAAGTCACAAACTCTCAAAAACAAAGAAGGCAGCAGTTTTGCCCGCTATGGCTACAACATGGTGCCGGTGCGCGGCGACGGCCCTTTTGGCAAAACCTCGCCCATCTTCAGCTACCCCTACGAGCGCAGCCGCGAGGCCCTGCACCAACTGGAGCAGAGCGAGGCTGTGGACGCTTGGGACGGCTTTAAGTTGCGCTATGTGAACCCGCTTACGGGCGGCTACCCCATGCCCACCATGGCCACCTTTATGCAGCGTTTGCCCGCTGGCTTTAGCGGCAAAGCCAACCGCCAAACCGACAGTGCGGTGTACAGCGTGGTGGAGGGCTCTGGCACCGCCGTCATGACCTATGCAGACGGCACCGAGGCCGGGCAGTTTCAGTTCACTGCCCGCGACCACTTTGTGGTGCCGTCCTGGGTGTCGCTGCAGCTCAAGTCCGACCCAGGTTGTGTATTGTTCAGTTTCTCAGACCGACCGGTGCAAGACGCACTGGGCATTCACCAAGAAGAAAGGTTCTCATGATTTTTGTAGTCACGCCGCCTACCCCCGTTTCAGTGCCCATTTTGGGCAGCGCAGACCGTTTTCCGGTAGGGCGCATTTACTGCGTGGGCCGAAATTACGTGGCGCACGCCCAAGAAATGGGCTTTACCGGCCGCGAACCGCCTTTTTTCTTTATCAAACCCTCTGACAACTGTGTTCCTGTAGCCAAAGGCACCACAGGCACCCTGCACTACCCGAGCCTCACCAACGACTACCAGCACGAAATTGAATTGGTAGCTTGTATTGGCACAGGCGGCAAAAACATCAAGGCGTCAGATGCCCTAAAGCACATTTGGGGCTACGCCGTGGGCCTGGACATGACCCGCCGCGACCGCCAGGGCGAGCAAAAAAAGCTCGGTCGCCCCTGGTGCGTAGGTAAAACCTTTGACGAATCCTGCCCCTGCGGCCCCATTACCCCCGCGGCTCAGGTGGGCGACATTGAAAACGCCGACATTTGGGTGCAAGTCAACGGGCAAGACCGCCAACGCAGCAACATCAACAAACTCATTTGGAATATCAGCGAAACCATAGAACACTTGACCACCGCTTGGGAGCTGCGCCCTGGCGACCTGATTTACACCGGCACCCCCGAGGGCGTGGCCGCTGTGGTGCAAGGCGACACCTTGGTGGGGGGCATTACAGGGTTAGAACCCATCACGCTGCGCGTGGTTTGAGTACTAAACTGTATGGGTGAACCGAAACCCCATCAAACACTGTAAAGACTGCGGCCATCAGGTGGCTTACCGGCTGCCTGATGACGGCGACACCAAACCGCGGGCCATTTGCACCGCGTGCACCACCGTGCATTACGAAAACCCACTCAACGTGGTGGGCACCATTCCGCACTGGCAAGGTCGCGTGCTGCTGTGCAAGCGCAATATTGAACCGCGTCTTGGCAAATGGACTCTGCCCGCCGGATTTATGGAGCTGGGCGAAACCACCGCCCAAGGCGCCTGCCGCGAAACCCTTGAGGAAGCGGGCGCACAAGTGGAGCTTGAAGGCTTGTTCAGCGTGGTCAATGTGGCCCGCGTGGGCCAAGTGCATCTGTTTTATCGCGCACGACTCCTGAACGACCAATTTGATCCTGGGCACGAAACCATGGAAGCCCGCTTGTACGAGGAAGCCGACATTCCTTGGGATGAGCTGGCCTTTAAAACCGTGGCCGAAACACTGCAACGCTTCTTTGAAGACCGCCGCAGCGGGCGATTTGGGTTTCACGACCTCGCTATCCCCTAAAGCGCTTAAATCTCTAAAGCGTCTGGAAGCCAAGGTTTCCAGCCCTTCTCCGCCGCTGGCTGGCTGCTTACATGAGATACTCATGCGCAAATAAATTACCTCAAAAAAACAGCTTTAACGCCCATGAACTCCCCCAAAATTGACATTTACAACCACGTCATGCCCCCGAGCTACGTGGAATTGGTCAAAAAACACGGCAAAGAACCCGGAATGATCAAGCGCATGAGCAATTTGCGCATGCTTTGGGACATGGAAGCCCGCGCCAAAATGCTGGACGATTTTCCGGATGTGCAACAAGTCATTTCGCTGGCTGTGCCATCACCTGACATGCTGGGCGGCCCTGATCAATCGCCTGAATTTGCCCGTGTAGCCAATGAAGGCATGGCCGCCATTTGCAAGCAATACCCCACCAAGTTCCCCTACTTTGTGGCGTCGCTGCCCATGAACAACCCCGCTGCTGCACTTGAGGAAATGGACTTTGCCATCACTCAATTGGGCGCCAAGGGCATTCAAATCTTGACGAGCGTCAACGGCCGTCCGCTGGATGAGCCGGACATTTTTCCGATTTTTGAGCGCATCACCAACCCCCACCGCATGCCGGTGTGGATGCACCCCCCCCGCCCAGGCAGCCGTGCCGACTACCCCAACGAAAGCGCCTCCAAGTACGAAATTTGGCAAGTGCTGGGCTGGCCCGTGGAGTCCAGCGTGGCCATGTCGCGCATGGTGTTTTCGGGCCTGCTAGAGCGTTTGCCTGAATTGCGACTGATCACCCACCACTGCGGCGGCATGCTGCCTTACTTTTCAGGCCGTGCTGAAACCCTGTGGGCCCAATTGGGTAGCCGCAGCGTAGACCCCGCAGACTCCGAAGTGCTCAAAAAGCTCTCCAAGCCGCCCATTGACTACTTCAAAATGTTTTATGGCGACACCGTATTGGGCGGCTCCAGCTCTGCCCTGCGCTGTGGCCTAGACTTTTTTGGTGCAGACAAAGTGGTGTTTGCCAGCGACTGCCCGTTTGACCCCGAAGAAGGCCCCATGTTCATCCGCGAAGGCATTCGCTCCATTGAAGACCTGAACCTGAACGTTGACGACGCCCGTAAACTCTATTTTGGCAATGCATTCAAATTGCTTGGCCTCTAAGTTCACAAATTAACTTTGAAGATCTAGGGAAACACATGACCACCACCATCAAACTAAAGGCACAGGTTTTAGTGCTGGATGTAGATTCAAACATCGCATCTGAGATTGATGCGTTTTGTGAGGCTAATTTTTTAGAAGCTATGCGCGTGACTGAGAAAAAAATACTCTCCGTCCTCAGCAGCAAGGTGGACCTTGGGGCTATTTTTATTTCGGAGCGGTTGGAATCTGACAAAGATGGCGGTATTGATTTGGGCAAACGCATCCGCAAAATTCGCCCCGAACTCCCTCTGTATTTGCGCCGCCATTCCACCACTGGCCTGTCTGACCTGAAGCCCAATGAACAACGTGCGTTTCGTCAGGGCTACCAAATTGAACAGATCGCTGACCTGGCGCAAGACCTTGAAAAATCCATTTCCAGCCACGTGTACCCCAACGACTTTGTGCGCGGCATTTGCGAAATCACTCAAGACACCCTGCAAAGCCAGTTCAAAAACCTCAAGCTTGAGGTGGAGTCTCCTTTTATTGTGTCGGACCACCTGATTTACGGCGACATCTTCACCCTGATTCCCGTGGAAACCAGCTGGTGCCGTGGCTACATGACGCTGCAAGCCAATGAAGAAGAGCTGGTGGACTTTGTACTGGCCGAAAAAACGCGTTTTGAATCACCCAAAAACAAAAACGCATTTGACCAATACGCCTTTGTGGGCGAAGTGACCAATATGGTGTGGGGCGCGTTTAAAAACCGCTTTAACGACTTCCAAGCCGTTGCAGGCAGCTTGCCCCAAGTGCCCATCGTCATCAAGCATTTAGACCGCTACATTTCGTTTGGCTCTAAAAACCCGCAACTGAGCTTGCGCTGCGTGTTGACCGACCCCGAAAATGAAAACGCCAAACCAGTCGAAATTTTCCAGCGGTTTGTATTTAATCTCGGCTGGTCCCCAGACGACTACAAAGACAACCAAGCCCAAATGGAACAGCTGGTGGATGCGGGCGAACTCGAATTGTTCTAAGGGCCAAGGGCTTATTGCCCGAACTACAACAGCCCGTGGTAGGAACCACCATCGAGCTGCAAGTTTTGCCCCGAAATAAAGCCTGCCTGCGCACTGCATAAAAAGGCACAGGCGTCGGCAAACTCTTCTGGAGTGCCAAAGCGCTTGGCCGCAATGGTCTGGGTGATTTCATCTCTGGCCTGTTCTTGGGTTAAGCCCTTCAGCTTCATCATGCGCTGGGTCATGAACACTTGCCTAGGCGTGTCAATGCGCTCGGGCAGCAGGTTGTTGAGGGTGACGTTATCTGCCGCCACTTCCAAAGACATGGCCTTGCTGAACGCCGTTAGGCCCGTGCGAGCTGTGGTGGACAACGCCTGGTGCGGCCTTGGGCTTTTGACCATGGCGGAGGTGATGTTGATAATGCGGCCAAATTTTCGCGCCCGCATGCCGGGCAACACCCCTCGGATGAGCAAAATGGGGGCCAACATATTGCCCTCTAGGGCCTCCAGCCAAGCGGCGTGGTCCCAGTCACTCAACTGCCCAGGCTTGGGCCCGGCGTTGTTGTTGACCAAAATGTCCACATCGCCACACTGACTGAGCAGGACCAGCCTACCCGCCTCGGTATTGAGGTCTGCCAACGCAGTGTGCACCTTGACCCCGGTTTTGCTCTCAATGAGGCTCTGAGCCTGCGCCAGCCGCTCTGCATGGCGGCCATTGATGGTGACGTCCACACCCTCGCGTGCCAAAGCGGTGGCACAGGCCAAGCCCAAACCTTGGGAGGATGCGCACACCAAAGCTTTGCGATGCTGAATTCCTAAATCCACAGCAGCTGCTTTATTTTTGAGTAGAAATCTTGGCCGACTTGATCACACCGGCCCACTGGGTGCGCTCCGCCGCCATCATCCGAACAAACTCTTGGGCAGGGTAGGCCACTGGGTCAAAGCTCATGGCCTTCATTCGGGTCTGAAACGTAGGGTCTCGGGTCAAGGCCAAGAGTTCTTTTTCCCAAAGCGCCACCACGTCGGCGGGTGTTTTGGCCGGAAAAAATGCGCCGTACCAGTTCATGATGCCCAAATTACCAATACCGATTTCGGCCAGGGTGGGAACCTCAGGAAAGGCCTCTAGGCGCTGTGGCTCCAATGTGGCCACAGGCTTGAGCCGCCCCGACTTGATGTGCTCTTTGACCGACTCAACAGACTGCACCAGCATATGGGTATTGCCCGCCAACAGCCCCATGACGGCGGGCGAGCTGCCTTGGTAGGGCACATTGGTCATTTCCAAACCGACTTTGGCCAACATCAGTTCGGTGGTCAGGTGAAACGCATGCCCAAGGCCCGGGGTGCCGTAAAAATACTTGTCGGGGTCTTTTTTAGAGAGGGCAAAAAACTCTTGCAAGGTGTTGGCCTTGACCTGACTGTTGAGCACGATGATGGCCGGATTGCGGCCAATGAGCGCAGCGGGTGCCAAGTCGGTGGCCGCGTCATAGGCGGGCTTGGGAGAGAAAAACTCGGCAATGGTGATGGGCGTAGGCGGCGAAAACAACAAGGTGTGGCCGTCAGCTGCGGCGCGTACTACTGCCTGCGTGCCAATTTGGCCTGAGGCGCCCGCCACGTTTTCCACCGTGATGGTTTGGCCCCACTTGGTACTGAGCAACTGGGCAATCAGCCGCCCTACCGTGTCAGGCCCGCCACCGGCCGGAAACGGCACCACCATGCGGATATTTTTCTGGGGGTATTTGCCTTGCGCCGGTGCGCCTTGCGCCAGCACTGTGCTGGGCAGCCCAGAGCACAACATCAACAACACTGAAACCACCCCCACACCAAGCGACATGACCCTTGCCCTTACCCATGTTTGGGAAACCACTCGGCTCCAACGGCTCGGGCCCGTGGGCACAGCGGTGAGGCTGCTTGTGAAGTTACGGATACCTTTAATTATGGAGGTGGGCTTCATGCGCGGTGCTCCTTTAGGCGGGGGGTTGGTTCCAGTCGATCCATTGCGCAAAGGCTTTCATTTGCGCCGTAATAAAGTCGCGCGTCGTGGCATCAGTAAGCTGGCCTTGCGCATCAAATTTTTGTCCCGCCATACCAATAAACACCTCTGGCCGCTGCAAAAACAAAGCACCCACACTGCTCATGGAGCGGCGCACGTCGTACTGCACGCGGGCACCACCCAGTGGGCCGGTGGTGGCCGACAACACGGCGCAGGGCTTGTTGTGGAAAGGCGATTGGGGTGTTTTAAACCGCGAAATCCAGTCGATGGCATTTTTGAGCGAAGCGCTCATGGTCCAGTTGTATTCGGGCGTGGAGATCAGCAGCCCATCTGCCGCCAAAATTTGGTCGCGCAGGGCGCACACTGAATCCGGATAGCCATGTGCCTCGTGGTCGGGGTTGTACATAGGCAGGTCCAGCAAATTGGTGTGCCCGCTCAGTTGCATGCCCTCAGGCATGAGTTCTCCAGCCGCTTTCAGGGCAGACAGGTTGAAAGACTGTGTTCTAAGGCTGCCGCAAATTCCAAAGATTTGATAAGTACGCATAAAGCTTGGCGTGAAGTTGAAGGTGAAAAATTTTGTTTTACTCGGGCTTTAAACCGGCCGCATTGGCCAGCTCTTGCCACTGTTTGATTTCTTTTCGCGCCAAATCCAAAGTTTCGGCTGGCGAAAAAATGACCGGGTCAATGCCGCGGCTTTCTAGTTGTTTTTGAATGTCGGGCATTTGGGCCGCCTGCGAATAGGCCTTAAAAATGCGGTCCACTTCAGCAGCGGGTGTTCCCTTGGCCACCGCTAAACCCAGCCACGAAGACAAGTTGTAGTTGGGGTAGCCCGACTCCGCCACAGCGGGCACATCGGGCAATGTCTTCCAACGCTGTTGGGTCGTCACGGCCAAGGCACGCAACTCGCCAGACTTCACGCGTGGAAGTGCGGTGGGCCCCGTGAGCAAAGAAAAATCAACCTGCCCGCCCAATAAATCGACCATGGCAGGCACCTCGCCTTTGTAGGGGATGTGCAAAAACTTCACGCCCGCCGTGCTGGCCAAAAGTTCGGTGGTGAGGTGCGGCGTGGTGCCGTTGCCCGGGGTACTGAAGGTCAAGCGGCCAGGGGCGGCTTTGGCACGCTGCAAGAGTTCTGCTAAGTTTTGAATGGGAGACTTGGCGTTGACAACTACCACCAAGGGGTAGCGCGCAAAAACGGT
>CAMAWQ010000019.1 GCA_945862005.1 Hylemonella gracilis
GGGTCGCCAGTTGGCCCGGCGTTTAAAAGTTCCGTTTGTCGATGCCGATCAGGCGCTGGAAATGCGCTTGGGCTGCAGCATTCGCAGCTATTTTGAAATGCAGGGCGAAGAGCGCTTTCGCGACCAAGAAGCGCACATGATCGACGAACTGACGCAAGCCTTCCAAGGGGTGCTCTCCACAGGGGGTGGAGCGGTTTTGCGGGCGTCCAACCGTTCTTGTTTAAAAGACCGCACCCAAGTGGTGTACCTTAAATCCAGCCCCGATGAACTGTTCAAGCGCCTGCGACACGACACGCAGCGCCCCCTGCTGCAAGTGGCCGACCCGCAAGCGCGGCTTAGGGAGCTGTTTGATGTTCGGGACCCCCTGTATCGGGAAACTGCACACTTTGTGATTGAAACCGGCCGCCCCAATGTCTCGCATTTGGTCAATATGATTCAAATGCAGCTGGAGCTGGCTAACCCGGTACCTGACACAACTGCCCCGCATCCTACTGAGGGCGACTCGCCTAAACTTATCTGAACATGTTTGGCTTGAGAACTTAAATTGCACGCAACTTCTTCCTCATCAGCAACGGCATCTGCCTTATCTGCCTCCTTGACCTCTGGTGTTGTGCGCATTGATTTGGGTGAGCGCAGTTACGACATTGTCATTGGCACGGGCCTGATTCACCAAGCTTCCAGCTACGCAGGTTTGCCCGCTGCCCGCCAAGCTTGGGTGGTCACCAACACCACGGTGGGTCCTTTGTATGCCGCAGGGGTTCAAGCCGCGCTGCGGGCTCACTATGCCCAAGTGGAGGTGCTGGAACTGCCTGATGGCGAGGCATACAAAAACGCCGACACCTTGAACCTGATTTTTGATGCTTTGCTGCAGCGTGCTGCCGACCGCAAAACCGTGCTCTTTGCGCTGGGCGGCGGTGTGGTGGGTGACATGACCGGCTTTGCAGCGGCCTGCTTTATGAGGGGTGTGCCGTTTGTGCAGTTGCCCACCACCTTGCTGGCACAGGTGGATTCTTCGGTGGGGGGCAAAACCGCCATCAACCACCCGCTGGGTAAAAACATGATCGGCGCGTTCTACCAGCCCCAACGTGTGCTGTGCGACCTGGACACCTTACGCACCTTGCCACCGCGCGAGTTGGCAGCGGGTTTGGCCGAGGTCATCAAATACGGCCCCATTGCAGATATGGCGTTTCTAGACTGGATTGAGGCGCACATGGCCGATTTGGTGGCGCGCGATGCGGCTGCACGGGCTTATGCGGTGCAGCGCAGCTGCGAAATCAAGGCCTACGTGGTGGGGCAAGACGAGCGCGAATCGGGCTTGCGCGCCATCTTGAACTTTGGCCACACCTTTGGCCACGCGATTGAAGCCGGTATGGGCTATGGGCAGTGGCTGCACGGCGAGGCCGTGGGTTGCGGCTTGGTGATGGCAGCAGAGTTGTCGCTGCGTTTGGGCTTGATTGATGCGGCATTTGCCCAGCGTATCCGCCGCATGGTGGCCGCAGCCGGACTGCCAACGGTAGGGCCGATCTTGCCCGGCGCTGACAACGCCGAGAGTTACATGGCCTTGATGCGCGTAGACAAAAAAGCAGAGGGTGGCGAAATTCGGTTTGTGGTGATCGACACCCCGGGCCGCGCTGCGGTGCGCCCTGCCCCTGATGCGCTGGTGCGCGAGGTTATTGATGCTTGCTGCTTACGCGAGTGACCCGCAGCGCTCGCGCGGGCGGCGCTACCCCGAGCCCGCACCGCCCACCCGAACCGAATACCAGCGCGACCGCGACCGCATCGTTCATTCCACGGCGTTCAGGCGGCTGGTTTACAAAACCCAAGTCTTTCTAAACCACGAAGGCGATTTGTTTCGAACCCGCCTGACGCACTCGCTGGAAGTGGCGCAACTGGGGCGGTCTATTGCCCGTTCGCTGGCGCTGAATGAAGACTTGGTAGAGGCGATTGCGCTGGCTCACGACCTAGGCCACACCCCCTTTGGGCACGCGGGGCAAGACGCGTTGAACGACTGCATGTCCGGCCATGGCGGCTTTGAGCACAACTTGCAAAGCCTGCGGGTGGTGGACTATCTTGAAGCCCGCTACCCGGCATTTGACGGATTGAATCTCACCTTTGAAACCCGCGAAGGCGTGCTCAAACACTGTTCGCGCGCCAATGCCGAGCGCCTGGAGGCGGCAGAGCCCCAAGGCGTAGCACAAAGATTTTTGGCGCGCGCTCAACCCAGTCTAGAAGCCCAGTTGTGCAATTTGGCCGATGAAATCGCCTACAACGCGCACGACATTGACGACGGCGTGCGTTCAGGCCTCATCACCATGGAGCAGCTTCAAGCGGTGCCCTTGTTTGAAAACTTTAGGCTCCAAACCCTGCAAGAATTTCCGCAGCTGCTGGAACAGCGGCCGCACCGCAAGTTGTTGTATGAATCCATACGCCGCATGCTCAGTGCGCAGGTGTACGACGTGATCCGCAGCACCCAAGTGGTTCTTAACGCCCACACCTTGCCCGATGCGCAGGCCGTGCGCCAGTGCCCGCCATTGGTGTGCTTTAGTGCTGCCATGCGCGAGCAATCCACCGAACTTAAACAGTTTTTGTATGCCAATTTGTACCGGCATCCCCAAGTCATGGCCACCACAGCGCAAGCGCGGCAGGTCATTCGAGATTTGTTTGAGGTGTACCGCCAGCGTCACACCGAAATGCCCTTGGGCTTTGCCGAGCGTGCTCAACAAGCCCACAGCGAGGGCGGCATGCTGCGGGTGGTGGCGGACTTTATTGCAGGCATGACGGACCGTTTTGCTTGGCGTGAGCATGAACGCTTGACCGGTTTGAGGCTTCTTGCATGAGCCTCCACCGCGCGCGCTGGGTGGTGGGGGCGGGGGTGTGTGCAGCACTGCATGTGTGCAAATTACCACCCGCTTTGCCCCTATTGCAAGCCGAGCTGGGTATCAGCTTGCTGCAGGCGGGGTTTTTGTTGTCGTTTGTGCAGCTGGCCGGTATGTCCTTGGGCTTGGTGGTGGGTCTTATGGCCGACCGTTGGGGTTTGCGGCGCAGCCTGCTGTGGGGCTTGGTGCTCTTGGGTGTGGCGTCGGTTTTAGGGGCTTGGGCCCATTCGGTATGGGCGCTCTTGGGCTTGCGTGCAGTAGAAGGGCTGGGGTTTTTGTTGGTCACCATGCCCGCGCCCGCCTTAATCAGGCGCTTGGTCCCTGTGCAACGCATGAGCGCCATGCTGGGCTGGTGGGGCACCTTCATGCCCCTAGGTGCCATGCTGGCCTTGCTGCTGGGGCCATGGTGGATGGGCCTTATGGGGTGGCAGGGTTTGTGGCTGGCGCTGGGGGTGTTGACCCTGGGTGTGGTGCTTAGGCTGTGGCTGCTGTTACCTGCCGATGTGGGGGTAGAGGCAGGTAAAGAGGCCAGCAAAGACCAAACAGATGCTGCGGATTGGTGGTTGCGCTTGTGCCAAACGCTCACCCAAGCTGGGCCTTGGCTGGTGGCGGCGTGCTTTGCTGTCTATTCTTGCCAATGGATGGCGGTGATTGGATTTTTGCCTACCATTTACCTGCAAGCGGGTTACAGCACAGACAGCACAGCGCTGCTTACGGCCTTGGTGGCGGGCAGCAATATGTTGGGCAATGTGGCTTCCGGCTGGCTGCTGGGGCGCGGCGTTGCCGCTAGACGCGTGTTGTGGATGGGGTATGGCGCTATGGGTCTGGGCACGGTGGGCGCATTTTCGGGGGTCTTAGGCGGGCTCCAACTTGAGATGGAGTTGGTGGGGCGTTTTGTGTCGGTGGTGCTGTTCTCAGCCGTGGGTGGCGTGGTGCCTGGCACCCTTTACACCTTGGCGGTGCGGGTGGCTCCTAATGAGCGCACCATCTCGACGACAGTGGGGTGGATGCAGCAATGGTCGGCGCTGGGACAGTTTTCTGGCGCACCGCTGGTGGCCGCTACGGCGGCTTACATGGGAGGCTGGCAGTGGACTTGGTGCGTCACAGCTGTCTGCGCCAGCATTGGCCTGATGCTGGCGTGGCGATTAGGGCAGCGGGGTCAGGCATGAACCCCAAAACGGCTAAGTCAGCGCTTCAAAAAGCGCAGTCCAAGCTTCAATCGCCTCTGTTGGATTTGGATGTGCGCGAGGGGCAGTCGCTGCAGCTCTTAAAAGAGCTGCACATCCTCACCCGTGATGGCAAGATCAATCAAGATTCGCGCCGCAAGCTTAAGCAGGTTCAGCATTTGGTTCAATTTATTGAAAAAATTCTGCTCGAATTGCAAGCTGAACATCACCATGCTTTAACCCTAGCGGACCATGGGGCGGGCAAATCGTATTTGGGTTTTGTGTTGTACGACCTGTTTTTTAAACCCCAACAGGTGGGCCATGTGTACGGCATTGAGTCCCGCTCGGACTTGGTGTCTCAAGCGCAAGCCTTGGCCCAGCGTTTGGGTTTTGAACGCATGACGTTCTTAAACCTCACTGTGGCGCAGGCCAGTCAAAGCCCTGATCTGCCGCAGCGATTGGATGTGGTCACGGCCTTGCATGCATGTGACACCGCCACCGACGATGCCTTGGCCTTCGGCTTGCTTAAAAAAGTGCGCTGGATGGTGCTCGTGCCGTGTTGTCAAGCCGAGGTGGCTCGCCACTTAAATTCGGGTAAAGCCTTGTCCTTGGCGCGAACCAGCTTGGCTGAACTGTGGCGGCACCCCTTGCACACACGAGAGATGGGCAGTCACTTGACCAATGTCATGCGCTGCCTGTACCTCGAGGCTTGTGGCTTCCAAGTCACCGTGACCGAACTGGTGGGTTGGGAGCACAGCATGAAAAATGAGCTCATATTGGCCCGCTATACCGGCCAGCCCAAACGGGCGTCTGCCCAGCGATTGAGAGCCATTCTTGAAGAGTTTGGCCTACAAGAGTTGGCGGCGGTGCGCTACCCCTTGTTGGAGGCGGCACCACTCACCTTAGGCGCAAGATTTGAAAGTTAAAAAATAAAAGGTCTTGCTCCATGTCAGCCCGCTCAGCTCGCTCGAACGTTATGCTTGTATCTGTCTATTTTGAGGAACTGAAGTGATGTCTTGCTCCCTAAAAACTTGGGTACTGTCTTTATTGGTGGTGGTGTTGGCAGCTTGTGCCTCCAGCAGCCCTGACGTGATTCGTCGCGAAGACGCCCAGCGATTGTCGCTAGTAGAAGACGCCGTGGTGGTTCTGGTGCGTGTGGTTAAGGTGGAAAGTGGCCAAACCGGCATTGGCGCGGCCACCGGTGGTGTGGTGGGCGGCATTGCAGGTTATGGTGGCGGCTCTAACCAGCGCGAAGGTCAAATCATTGGGGTGCTGGCCGCCGTGGCCGGTGCAGCAGCGGGTAATGCCATTGAGCGCATGAGCAATCGAGAAGAGGCTTATGAAATTGTGGTCCAGCTCAAAAACGGCGAGCGCCGCGCCGTTGTGCAGGCTAAAGGCGCTGATGTGTTTGCGCCCGGTGATGCGGTGTTACTTGTCACAAGCAGCGGCAAAGTGCGCGTGTCCAAGGCTGTGACAGCTTCTGCAGCTCCAGCGGCCCCGGCAACTGCTGCCCCAGCAAAACCTTAAGTTTTCTGCTCGTTTATGGCCCGTTTGCCTAGGTTGACGGTTGCGGGCCATGTGCATCATGTGATTCAGCGGGGTAACAACCGGCAGTTGGTGTTTGCCCGTGCTGAAGACCGGGTGTTTTTTTTAGAGCTTTTAGAGCAAAACGCCCGAGCCATTAAGGTGGCGGTTCATGGCTATGTGCTCATGGATGACCATTTTCATCTGCTCCTGACCCCCGAAACCCCTGAAGGCCTCCCCCAATTGATGCAGGCCATTGGGCGGAGGTATGTACGGTATTTCAACACGCTGCAGGGCCGCAGTGGCACCTTGTGGGAGGGCCGCTTTCGCTCCACAGTGCTCGAAGCTTCCACCCAGTTGTTGCCCTGCATGGCCTATATGGACCTTAACCCGGTGCGCGCGGGCTTGGTGGCGCAGCCGCAAGATTTTGCTTGGTCCAGCTACCGGCATTACTCTGGACTGCAGTCCGATAAGCGGCTGACCCCACCTGCGCCATACTGGGATTTGGGCAACACGCCCTTTGCCCGAGAAGCCGCTTACAGCAGCTGGGTGCAATCTGGGCTAGGGTCTCAACAAGTGCAAGCACTAACGCACGCCACTTTACAAGGCTGGGCTTTAGGCAGCGACGCCTTTTTAAGTCAGCTTGAAGAACTGGTTCCAAGGCGGGTGCGCCCATCTAAAGCAGGTCGTCCCGTCCGCGTTGCTTAAGGGATCACCAAATTTTGATCTGTCCCTAATTAAATTTATAGCGTTGGTATATTCATTTAAAAGGTATCTGACCCCAATTTAAATTGCTTGGCATTTTTGCTGCAGTGCACTATGCTCCGCGTCGCTGTCATTTTTAGCGTGTCACTTTTAATTTTTTTGCGGCTGCTGCACCAGCATTGGTATCAGAACTCAGCCGCGTTTTTCTCCTCAGGAGCCTGTGATGACCCAAGCCACCGAAATCCAACATTTGCAAGATCACGGCTTGTACTCGGCCGCACACGAGCACGACGCTTGTGGCGTGGGCTTTGTGGCGCACATCAAAGGTATGCGCTCGCACGATATCGTGAGCGGCGCGCTCAAAATTTTGGAAAACTTGGATCACCGTGGTGCGGTGGGTGCTGATGCCCTGATGGGCGACGGAGCGGGCATCTTGATTCAGCTGCCCGATGCCTTGTACCGTCAAGAGATGGCGGCTAGCGGTGTAGCTCCCGACGGATCGTTAGGCGTGCAGTTGCCGCCCCCTGGTGAATACGGCGTGGGCATGATCTTTTTGCCCAAAGAGCACGCCTCCCGCATGGCGTGCGAGCAAGAAATGGAGCGTGTCATCAAGGCTGAAGGCCAAGTGCTTTTGGGCTGGCGCGATGTGCCGGTGAACCGCGATATGCCGATGTCGCCCACTGTGCGCGAGAAAGAACCCGTCATCCGCCAGGTGTTTGTGGGCCGTGGGGCCGACGTGATCGTGCAAGACGCGCTGGAGCGCAAGTTGTACGTGATCCGCAAAACCGCCAGCGCCGCCATTCAGCACCTCAATTTGGTGCATGGCAAAGAGTATTACGTGCCCAGCATGTCCAGCCGCACCGTGGTTTACAAAGGCTTGCTGCTTGCCGATCAGGTGGGTACCTACTTTTTAGATTTGCAAGACGCACGATGTGTATCGGCCTTAGGCTTGGTGCATCAGCGTTTTTCTACCAACACATTCCCCGAGTGGCCGCTGGCTCACCCCTACCGCTATGTGGCGCACAACGGTGAAATCAACACCGTCAAGGGCAACTACAACTGGATGAAAGCCCGCGAAGGCGTGATGTCTTCGCCCGTGCTGGCTGACGATCTGCGCAAGCTCTACCCCATTAGCTTTGCAGACCAGTCTGATACCGCCACTTTTGACAACTGCCTAGAGCTGCTCACCATGGCGGGCTACCCCATCAGCCAAGCGGTGATGATGATGATTCCCGAGCCTTGGGAGCAGCATGCCCACATGGACTCCCGCCGCCGTGCGTTCTATGAATACCATGCCGCCATGCTGGAGCCTTGGGATGGACCCGCCTCTATTGTGTTCACCGACGGCCGCCAAATTGGTGCCACCCTATACCGCAATGGTCTGCGACCCTCGCGTTACTGCATCACCGATGACGACTTGGTGATCATGGGCTCAGAGTCGGGCGTGCTGCCGGTGCCCGAGCACAAAATTGTGCGCAAGTGGCGCTTGCAGCCCGGAAAAATGTTCTTGATCGACCTCGATCAGGGCCGCATGATCGATGACGAAGAGCTCAAGGCCAACTTGGCCAACAGCAAGCCTTACAAGCAGTGGATTGAAAACCTGCGCATCAAGTTAGACGACTTGGTGTTTGAGGAGCGCCGCACAAACCAGGCCTATGGGTCCAGCGAAGACGCCGTGCATTCCATCCGAGAGCCCATGCGCATCACCGACCAGGTGAGCTTGCTCGACCGCCAGCAAGCCTTTGGGTTCACGCAAGAAGACATCAAATTTTTAATTGCCCCTATGGCCGCTGCGGGCGAAGAAGGCATTGGCTCCATGGGCAACGACAGCCCATTGGCCGTGCTGTCCGACAAAAACAAACCGCTTTACAACTACTTCAAGCAGTTGTTTGCGCAGGTGACCAACCCGCCGATTGACCCCATACGCGAAGCCATTGTGATGTCGCTGGTGTCCTTTATTGGGCCCAAGCCCAATTTACTGGACATCAACCAAGTCAACCCGCCCATGCGTCTGGAGGTCAGCCAGCCCATATTGGACTTTGCCGACATGGCCAAGCTGCGCGACATTGAGCAGCACACCCAAGGCAAGTTCCGCAGCTACACCTTAGACATCACCTACCCCCTGACTTGGGGAGACGAAGGCGTGGAGGCCAAGCTGGCCTCGCTGTGCGCCGAAGCGGTGGACGCCATCAAGGGCGGCCACAACATCTTGATCGTGAGCGACCGGCATATTTCGGCCACCCAGGTGGCGATCCCAGCGCTGCTGGCCTTGTCGGCCATTCACCAGCATTTGGTGGGTGAGGGCTTGCGCACCACGGCCGGTTTGGTGGTGGAAACCGGCACTGCGCGCGAGGTGCACCACTTTGCGGTCCTAGCAGGCTACGGTGCTGAGGCAGTTCACCCTTACCTGGCCATGGAAACTTTGCAAGAGTTGCACGCCAGCTTGCCCGGTGACCTGAGTGCTGACAAAGCCATTTACAACTACATCAAGGCCATTGGTAAGGGCTTGTCCAAGATCATGTCCAAGATGGGGGTGTCCACCTACATGAGCTACTGCGGCGCCCAGCTGTTTGAAGTCATTGGCATCAACACCGAAACCGTGAGCAAATACTTCACCGGCACACCCAGTCGCGTCGAAGGCATTGGCGTGTTCGAAATTCAAGAAGAAGCCATTCGCACCCATATCGCCGCTTTTGGCCAAGACCCTGTTTTGGACACCATGCTGGAAACCGGTGGCGAATACGCTTGGCGCGCCCGTGGCGAGGAACACATGTGGACACCCGATGCCATTGCCAAGCTTCAGCACAGCACCCGCGCCAACAACTGGAGCACTTATAAAGAGTACGCCCAAATCATCAACGACCAAAGCCGCCGCCACATGACGCTGCGGGGGTTGTTTGAATTCAAACTCGAGCCTGCCAAAGCCATTTCGGTGGACGAGGTGGAGTCTGCTGCGGACATTGTCAAGCGTTTTGCCACTGGCGCAATGTCTTTGGGCTCCATCAGCACCGAGGCGCACGCCACTTTGGCTGTGGCCATGAACCGCATTGGCGGCAAGAGTAACACCGGAGAGGGCGGCGAAGACCCCGCCCGCTACCGCAACGAGCTCAAAGGCATTCCCATTGCGCAGGGCGCCTCACTCAAGAGCGTCATTGGCGAGTCCCGTGTGGAAGTCGATGTGCCCCTGCAGGCTGGAGATTCCCTGCGCTCCAAAATCAAGCAGGTGGCTTCGGGCCGCTTTGGAGTGACGGCCGAATATTTATCGAGCGCCGACCAAATTCAAATCAAGATGGCCCAAGGTGCCAAGCCTGGCGAGGGCGGGCAATTGCCTGGCGGCAAGGTGTCGGAATACATCGGCATGTTGCGGTATTCGGTGCCAGGCGTGGGTTTGATTTCGCCGCCACCCCACCACGATATTTACTCCATTGAAGACTTGGCACAGCTCATCCACGACCTGAAAAACGTGGCGCCGCACGCCAGCATCAGCGTCAAGCTGGTGTCTGAAATTGGGGTGGGCACCATTGCTGCGGGTGTGGCCAAGTGCAAGAGCGACCACGTGGTGATTGCCGGGCACGATGGCGGCACCGGTGCATCGCCTTGGTCGTCCATCAAGCACGCGGGCAGCCCATGGGACATTGGTTTGGCTGAAACCCAGCAAACTTTGGTGCTCAACCGTTTGCGCGGTCGCATCCGCGTGCAGGCCGATGGTCAAATGAAAACCGGCCGCGATGTGGTCATAGGCGCCTTGCTGGGTGCCGATGAATTTGGCTTTGCCACCGCCCCTTTGGTGGTAGAGGGCTGCATCATGATGCGCAAGTGCCACCTGAACACCTGCCCGGTGGGCGTGGCCACGCAAGACCCGGTGTTGCGTGCCAAGTTTTCGGGCAAGCCTGAGCACGTGGTGAACTACTTTTTCTTCATTGCCGAAGAAGTGCGCCACATCATGGCGCAGCTGGGCATCCGCAAGTTTGACGACCTGGTGGGACGCTCAGACCTGCTGGACATGCGCTCAGGTTTGCAGCACTGGAAGGCCAAGGGCTTAGATTTTTCGCGTTTGTTTGCCCAGCCCCAGGTGCCTGCGGATGTGCCGCGCTTTCATGTGGACACCCAAGACCATGGCTTGGATAAATCACTGGACCAAACCCTTATTGCCAAGTCCCGCCCTGCCATCGACAGGGGCGAAAAAGTGCAGTTCATGGAAATGGTGCGCAACGTCAACCGCTCAGTGGGGGCCATGCTCTCGGGCGCTCTCACCAAAGTGCACCCCGAAGGTTTGCCCGACGACACCATCCGCATTCAGCTTGAAGGTACGGGCGGGCAGTCGTTCGGAGCGTTTTTGGCTCAGGGCATTACTTTGTACTTGATTGGTGACGCCAACGACTACACCGGCAAAGGTTTGTCAGGCGGCCGCGTGGTGGTGCGCCCCAGCATCGACTTTAGGGGGACGGCCTCGTCCAACATCATTGTGGGCAATACCGTCATGTATGGTGCCACCAGTGGCGAGGCTTTTTTCAGTGGCGTAGCAGGTGAGCGCTTTGCGGTTCGTTTGTCGGGCGCCACTGCCGTGGTGGAAGGCACGGGCGACCATGGTTGCGAGTACATGACCGGCGGCACCGTGTTGGTCTTGGGCCCAACGGGTCGCAACTTCGCCGCAGGCATGAGCGGTGGCTTGGCCTATGTATGGGATGAAGACGGTTTGTTTGCCCAACGCTGCAACACCGCCATGGTGTCTATGGACCCCGTCCTGACCGCTTCGGAGCAAGAGGCCGCTCAGCCCAAAGCCATTTGGCATCGTGGTCAGGCCGATGAGCCCCAGCTTAAAAAGTTGCTGGAAGACCACCATCGCTGGACGGGCAGTAAGCGTGCTCGCGACATTTTGGACAACTGGGCCACCGCGCGCGGTAAGTTTGTGAAGGTCTTTCCAAACGAATACAAACGCGCTTTGGGCGAAATCAATGCTCGTCAAGCTGTGGACACCTCTTCTTCTCAAAAGGCTCTGGCCTCAACCTAGGACTCAACATCATGGGAAAAATCACCGGTTTTATGGAGCTGGAGCGCATTGAAGAGGGTTATCAGCCCGTGTCTGCGCGCCTCCAAAATTACAAAGAATTTGTGGTGGGCTTGAACGATGAACAAGCCAAAACACAAAGTGCGCGTTGTATGGACTGCGGCACACCGTTTTGCAACAATGGCTGCCCTGTCAACAACATCATTCCGGACTTCAATGATCTGGTGTTTCAGGGTGACTGGCGCAACGCCATCACGGTGTTGCACAGCACCAATAACTGTCCAGAGTTCACTGGGCGCATTTGCCCCGCACCCTGCGAGGCTGCTTGCACCCTGAATGTGAACGACGATGCGGTGGGCATCAAGTCCATCGAGCACGCCATTATCGATAAAGCATGGTCTGAGGGCTGGGTCAAACCTCAGCTACCGACCTTGAAAACCGGCAAAAAAGTGGCGGTGATCGGTTCTGGCCCAGCAGGTATGGCGGCAGCTCAGCAGCTGGCGCGTGCTGGACACGATGTGACCGTGTTTGAAAAAAATGACCGTGTGGGCGGCTTGCTGCGCTACGGCATTCCCGATTTCAAAATGGAAAAAACCCACATCGACCGCCGCATAGCCCAAATGCAAGCTGAAGGTGTGGTGTTTCGCACGGGTGTGTTGGTGGGCAGCATGCCCAAAGACACCAAGGTAACCAACTGGGCCAAAGACACGGTGTCGCCTGAGCAGCTCAGCCAAGACTTTGACGCCGTGCTGTTGGCTGGCGGATCGGAGCAGTCGCGCGACTTACCGGTGCCTGGCCGTGACTTGGAGGGCGTGCACTTTGCGATGGAATTTTTGCCGCAGCAAAACAAGGTCAATGCCGGAGACAAACTCAAAGGGCAGTTGCGCGCTGAGGGCAAACACGTGATCGTGATTGGTGGCGGCGACACCGGCAGCGACTGCGTGGGCACCAGCAATCGCCATGGCGCAGCCAGCGTGACCCAGTTTGAGGTGATGCCCCAGCCGCCCGAGCATGAAAACAAGGCCATGGTTTGGCCCTACTGGCCGCTCAAGTTGCGCACCAGCTCCAGTCATGAAGAAGGCTGTGTGCGCGAATTTGCCATTTCCACCAAATCGTTCAATGGCGACAAAGGCAAGGTCAAGAGCCTCACCACCGTGCATGTGGAAATGAAAGGCGGCAAGCTGGTGGAAATGGCGGGTACGGAAAAAGAATACAAGGCCGATTTGGTCTTGTTGGCCATGGGCTTCGTCAATCCTGTACCCACTGTGTTGGATGCTTTTGGCGTGGACAAAGACGCCCGGGGCAATGCCAAAGCCAGTACTGAGTTCACAGGCGGCTACGCCACCAATGTGCCCAAAGTGTTTGCAGCGGGTGATATGCGCCGAGGCCAAAGTTTGGTGGTGTGGGCCATCCGCGAAGGCCGCCAAGCCGCCCGCGCGGTAGACGAGTTTTTGATGGGCAGCAGCACCCTGCCGCGTTGAGGGGGTTTAGAGAGTGGGCGAATGGGTTTAGCTCAACAGAGTTGGCCCAACAGAACCTTACAAATGGGGCTTATGATCGTTAGGGTAAATACCTTCTTACTAGCGCGAGTTTTCTTCCCCCATTCATGACCAACTCCACTGATTCGCTGGTCCAACTCGAGCACCTGACCTTTGGGTATTCCGAGCGCGTCATCTTGGATGATGTGTCCTTGTCCATCCCGCGTGGCAAGGTCACGGCGCTCATGGGAGCTTCTGGCGGCGGCAAAACCACCATTCTTAGACTTATTGGCGGCCAAAACCGCGCCCAGTCAGGGCGGTTGCTGTTTGATGGTGCAGACGTCACCACCATGGACCAAGAGGCCTTATACACAGCGCGTCGCCGAATGGGCATGTTGTTTCAGTTTGGTGCTTTGTTTGCCGACCTGAGCGTGTTTGAAAACGTGGCCTTCCCTTTAAGAGAACATACCAATTTGCCCGAGGCGCTGATACGCGACATCGTGCTCATGAAGCTCAACGCTGTGGGCTTGCGCGGCGCTCGTGACCTGATGCCCAGCGAAATCTCCGGAGGAATGGCCCGGCGTATTGCCTTGGCCCGCGCGATTGCCCTTGACCCTGAGTTGGTGATGTATGACGAACCGTTTTCGGGTCTTGATCCCATTTCATTGGGTACCGCAGCCCGCTTGATTCGCAGTTTGAACGACACCATGGGTCTGACCAGTGTGTTTGTGTCGCATGAGCTGGAGCAAACCTTTGCCATTGCCGACCATGTCATCATTTTGGCCAACGGGAAAGTGGCTGTAGAAGGCACGCCTAACGAGGTGCGCCAAACCAGCGACCCCTTGGTGTATCAGTACGTGCACGCGCTGCCCGATGGGCCGGTGCGCTTTCATTACCCTGGCGTGTCGGTGCAAGAAGACTTTGGACTGACTACCGTATGAACGGACTCCACCCCCGCGAATTGGGCTTTGCCACCCGCCGTGCCTTGGCCAATGTGGGGTACGCCGCCCGCTTGTTTTTCAAGCTGCTGTGCTCACTGGGCGCGAGCTTGCGCCGCTTTGGGCTCATTCGAGACCAAATACATTTTTTAGGCAACTATTCGCTCGCCATCATCGCCGTCTCAGGCCTGTTTGTGGGGTTTGTGTTTGGATTGCAGGGCTTTTACACCCTGCAGCGCTATGGTTCCACAGAAGCGCTGGGCCTGCTGGTTACCCTGAGTCTGGTGCGCGAGTTAGGGCCGGTAGTCACGGCCTTGTTGTTTGCAGGCCGGGCCGGTACCTCGCTGACCGCTGAAATTGGCCTTATGAAGGCGGGCGAGCAGCTCAGTGTGATGGAAATGATGGCGGTAGATCCGGTTCAGCGCGTTCTGGCCCCCCGTTTTTGGGCGGGTGTGCTGGCCATGCCGCTTTTGGCTGCAGTGTTCAGTGCCATGGGCATCATTGGCGGCTGGGTGGTGGGCGTGTTGATGATTGGGGTGGACGGCGGCGCATTTTGGAGCCAGATTCAAGGCGGCGTGGACGTTTGGAAAGATGTGGGCAATGGCATCATCAAAAGTGTGGTGTTCGGGTTTACCGTGACCTTTGTGGCGCTGCTGCAGGGTTACGAGGCGCAACCAACGCCTGAAGGGGTATCTAGCGCCACCACCCGCACCGTGGTGATGGCTTCGCTGGCCGTATTGGGACTGGACTTTATCCTCACGGCCATGATGTTTACGATTTAGGAGTTGTTGTGCAGCGCTCAAAAAATGATCTGTGGGTGGGTGTGTTTGTCCTGATTGGGGCAGCCGCTATTTTGTTTTTGGCCCTGCAGGCGGCCAATTTGTTGAACCTGAGTTTTCAGTCCACCTACCGAGTGGAAGCGCGCTTTGACAACATTGGCGGGCTTAAGCCTAAGTCGGCCGTGCGCAGCGCCGGTGTGGTGGTGGGGCGGGTGGAATCCATTGTGTTTGACGACAAAACCTTTCAGGCTCGAGTCACACTCACTTTGGAAAACCGCTACCAGTTCCCTAAAGACAGCTCCCTCAAAATTTTGACCAGTGGCCTTTTGGGCGACCAGTATGTGGGTATTGAGGCTGGCAGCGAAGAGAAAAATTTGGCGCAGGGCGATGTGGTGTCCACCACCCAATCCGCGGTGGTGCTGGAAAACCTGATTGGTCAGTTTTTGTACAGCAAAGCCTCAGATGGCAAATCTGAATCAGCCAAATAAATTCAAATAAAGCCAAACCAAGCAAAGCCTAATTCCGCCTAAACATGAACATGAAGCGCCTCAATAACCTCAGTAGGTTGGTTCTTGGCTCCCTGTTGCTATGGGCTTGTATGGGGCTGGTCTTTGCTAATGACCCACTCAAAGACCCCTCGAAAGCCCAAGCGGCGGCCCCAGCTTTAGGCGCACCCCAAAAGGCCAAGACTATTTCTACCGCCATTGCCGCGGACCCGCTGGAGTCGTTCAACCGCAGCATGTTCACCTTCAATGACGCAGTGGATCGCAATGTGCTCAGACCTGTGGCGGGTGCTTACGAGCAGGTCACACCGTCCTTTTTTCGCAAAGGGGTGAGCAATTTCTTTGGCAATTTGGGGGACGCGTGGTCGACCGTCAACAGTGCGCTTCAGCTCAAGCCTAAGCACACGGTGGAAAACCTGATGCGGGTTTTGGTCAATTCCACCTTTGGCATTTTGGGGGTACTTGATGTGGCCACCGAAGTAGGTATTGAGCGGCATACCGAAGATTTTGGCCAAACCCTAGGTTACTGGGGCGTGGGCGCGGGCCCTTATGTGGTGCTGCCAGTATTGGGTCCTTCTACTTTGCGCGATACCGCAGCCTTGGCGGTTGACTTCAAGGGCGACTGGGTAGCCCTACAAGACGATGTGGCGTTTCGTAACTCCGCCTATGTGTTGCGTGGGGTAAACCAGCGCGCCAAACTCTTACGAGCGGGCAATATGCTGGAAGAGGCCGCTTTAGACAAGTACACCTTTGTGCGCGACGCTTATTTGCAGCGTCGCCAAAGCCAAGTATTGGATGGCAATTTGCCCGATACGCCCGACGATGACCCCAGCAATGATTCTGGTCATGATCCAAGCAACGACCAAGTTAAGAGCGCACAATAAGCCCCTTGTTTTTTTAAAGTGAGCACCATGCAACGTCGATTCATGTCCCAGTGCGTTTTGGCGCTGGGTTTGCTTGTGAGCCCTGCACTGATGGCGCCCGTTTGGGCCAATGGCGAAGCCGCGGATGCTTTTGTCAAACGCATCACCACTGATGTCTATGACACGCTGCGCTCGGATAAAGCCATTCAGACGGGTGACATGAACCGCATCATTGCGCTGGTCGACACCAAAATCATGCCTAACGTGAACTTTCAGCGCATGACGGCGTCTGCCGTGGGCCCTGGCTGGCGGCAAGCCACCCCTGAGCAGCAAAAGCGCTTGCAAGAAGAATTTAAAACCTTGTTGGTGCGCACTTATGCAGGGGCACTGACTCAAGTGAACGACCATGTGGTGAGCTTCAAGCCGCTGCGCGCCAATCCTGAAGACAAAGAAGTGGTGGTCCGCAGCGAGGTCAAAGGTCGTGGTGAACCCATTCAGCTGGACTACCGTCTGGAAAAAATATCCGACCCCAGCGGCGCTTGGAAGATCTACGACTTGAACGTCTTGGGCGCGTGGCTGGTGCAAACCTACAAAACCCAGTTTGCCCAAGAAATCAACGCCAAAGGTATTGACGGTCTGATTGCCACATTGGCCGAGCGCAATAAATCCAATGCGCGAAAAAACTGACCCGTGCTGACCTTACCCACTAATTTGACCCACCGAGACGCTGCAGCCTGTTTGGTTCTGAGTTTGGAGCAATTGGCGGCTGCGGGATCAGCATCCAGCTCCGAACTACAGGTTGACGCTTCAGCCCTGCAGCACTTTGACTCCTCCGCTTTGGCGGTGTTGCTGGAGTTACGACGTCAAGCTCAGGCACGTGGCCAGAGTTTTAAGGTGACGGGCATGTCCGTCCGCCTGAGCGAATTGGCCGGTTTGTACGGCGTGGATGGTTTGATGGCGAACCCCGCCTGAAAGTGTGTTGATGTCTCTAACTGCGATCCGCTTTCACCAAGTCTCTAAAACTTACGCGTCTACCAAAGGGCCAGCCAGCGCCACACTCAAGGCGCTGGACAATGTCAGTTTTGACATTCAACAGGGCGAGTTTTTTGGATTGCTTGGGCCCAATGGCGCCGGTAAAACCACCCTTATTAGCATTTTGGCGGGCTTGAACCGTGCCACTCAAGGCGAGGTTGCGGTGATGGGCCACGATGTGCAGGCCGACTTTGCCCAAGCTCGTCGAAACCTGGGGGTGGTGCCGCAAGAGTTGGTGTTTGACCCGTTTTTCAATGTGCGCGAAGCCTTAAAAATTCAATCGGGGTACTTTGGCGTCAAGCACAACCACGACTGGATTGACGAGCTTTTGGTGTCTTTGGGGCTAGCTGACAAGGCGAATTCCAATATGCGGCAGCTCTCAGGCGGCATGAAGCGGCGTGTGCTGGTGGCACAAGCCTTGGTGCACAAACCTCCGGTGATTGTCTTGGACGAGCCTACCGCAGGTGTGGACGTTGAGTTGCGCCAAACCTTGTGGCAGTTCATTGCCAAGCTCAACCGTGAAGGGCACACCGTGCTGCTCACCACCCATTACCTTGAAGAGGCCGAAGCCCTGTGCAGCCGAATTGCCATGCTTAAAGCGGGGCGGGTGGTAGCCCTAGAGAAAACCAGCACCTTGCTACAGGCCGCATCGAGCCATGTGCTCAAACTCAAAATTGAAGGCCAGCTGCCTCCACATTTGGCGGCAATGGCTCGGGTTACAGGGCGTATGGTGCAGTTTCCTGCGCACGACGCCGCAGAAATTGAAACCACCTTGGCCGCTGTTAGGGCCAGTGGCGTGGTGGTGGAAGACGTGGAAATCACCAAACCCGATTTAGAAGACGTGTTTTTAGATGTGATGTCCCAACAGTCATCCGGCGCTGTTCAAGAGGTGGTCTCATGACCGGCTGGCAAACCCTGTTTTACAAAGAGGTACTGCGCTTTTGGAAGGTGAGCTTTCAAACGGTGGCAGCACCAGTGCTCACTGCGGTGTTGTATTTGATGGTATTTGGCCACGTGCTGCGCAACCATGAGCTGGTGTATGGTCAAGTGTCTTACACCGCATTTTTAATTCCGGGCTTGGTCATGATGAGCCTGCTGCAAAACGCATTTGCCAACAGCTCTTCGTCCATGGTCCAAAGCAAGATGATGGGCAATTTAGTGTTTATTTTGCTCACGCCCTTGTCGCATTGGAGCTGGTTTGCCGCCTATGTGGGTTCGGCCATGACGCGTGGTGTGGTGGTGGGTGCGGGGGTTTTGTTGGTGACGGTGTGGTTTGCCCCGCTGGGTTTTGTGCACCCTGTGTGGATTGTGTTGTTTGCCCTGCTCGGCGCGGCCCTCTTGGCGGCCATGGGCCTCATTGCAGGCTTGATGTCTGAAAAATTCGACCAAATGGCCGCATTTCAAAACTTTGTGATCATGCCCATGACTTTTTTAAGCGGCGTGTTTTATTCCATTCACTCCCTGCCTGACTTTTGGCAAACCATCAGCCACCTGAACCCGTTTTTCTACATGATCGATGGGTTTCGATTCGGGTTTTTTGGGGTGAGCGACGTTTCACCTTGGTTGAGTTTGGCAGTGGTAGGCATGTCTTTGGGCGTGGTCAGTGCCGTGGCGCTGGGGTTGCTCAAGAGCGGCTACAAAATTCGAGGATGACGACCTGTGACGGCTGAAGAACTGAAACAATTGATTGCCTCCCACCTTCCGTGCGAGCACCTAGAGCTCTCGGGTGACGGCCGCCATTGGTACGCCACCATCGTGTCGGGCGAGTTTGAAGGTCGGCGCTTGATTCAGCGCCACCAGCGCGTATACGCTACCCTTGGCCAGAAAATGCACACCGATGAAGTGCACGCCCTGTCCATGAAAACCTACACACCAGCCGAGTGGGCGGCCCAGCCTAAATAAGTCATGGATCAACTGCGGATTCGGGGGGGGCGCACCCCTGCACGGTGAGGTGCTCATATCTGGCGCTAAAAATGCGGCCCTGCCCGAGCTGTGTGCGGCGCTGTTAACGGCCGACCCCGTTGTCCTGAGCAATGTGCCGCGCTTGCAAGATGTGGCCACCATGCTCAAGTTGATTCGCAACATGGGCGTGACGGCCGTTCGGGCCGAAGACGACTCGGTGCACATTGATGCCTCCAAGCTCAGCTCCCCCGAGGCCCCTTACGAGTTGGTCAAAACCATGCGCGCTTCGGTGCTGGCCTTGGGGCCCTTGTTGGCGCGTTTTGGCGAGGCCACGGTGTCTTTGCCCGGTGGCTGCGCTATTGGCTCGCGCCCGGTGGATCAGCACATCAAAGGCCTACAAGCTATGGGTGCCGAGATTTCGGTGGAGCATGGCTATATTCATGCCCGGCTGCCACAAGGCCAAACCCGCCTGCATGGCGCGCGTATCCATACCGACATGGTCACCGTAACAGGTACCGAAAATTTTCTTATGGCGGCAGTGCTTGCTGATGGCGAGACCATTTTGGAAAACGCTGCCCAAGAGCCCGAAATTCCAGACTTAGCCGAAATGCTCATCGCCATGGGGGCGCAAATTACGGGTCACGGTACCAGCAAAATTCGAATTCAAGGTGTGCCCACCCTGCACGGTGTGGACCACCGCGTGGTGGCAGACCGCATAGAGGCGGGCACGTTTTTGTGCGCCGTAGCCGCTACCGGTGGCGATGTGCTGCTCAAGCAAGCGCGCGCCGACCATTTGGAAGCAGTGATTGAAAAGCTTAAAGCTGCGGGTGTTGAGGTGGCGGCGGTGGAGGGCGGCATCCGCATTCGCGCGCAAGGACCGGCGCGCGTGCACCTGAAGGCTCAGAGTTTTCGCACCACCGAGTACCCGGGTTTTCCCACCGACATGCAGGCGCAATTTATGGCGCTCAATTGCATGGCTAAGGGAGCTTCAAAAGTGACCGAGACCATTTTTGAAAACCGCTACATGCACGTGAACGAGCTGGTGCGCTTGGGCGCCCAAATTCAAATTGATGGCAAAGTGGCTTTGATTGAAGGCGGCTGCCACTTTTCGGGCGCGCATGTCATGGCCACCGATTTGCGGGCTTCCGCCAGTTTGGTCATTGCCGGTTTGGTGGCCGAAGGTGAAACCGTGGTGGACCGCATTTATCACTTAGACCGAGGCTATGACCGCATGGAAGCCAAGCTGGCAGGCATTGGTGCGAAAATTGACCGCTTGAAAGTCGCTGCCGCATGATCACCCTCGCGCTGTCCAAAGGGCGCATTTTTGACGACGCCTTGCCGCTCTTGTCAGCTGCAGGTATCAGGGTGCTGGACGACCCAGACACCACCCGCAAACTCATTTTGACCACCAACCAGCCCGACGTGCAGGTGGTGCTGGTGCGCCCTACCGATGTGCCCACGTATGTGCAGTATGGCGGTGCAGATTTGGGCATTACCGGGTTGGACACCTTACTGGAGCACGGCATGGACTGGGGCGGTACCGGTGCATCGGCTGCGGGCAGCACGGGCTTGTATCAGCCGTTGGATTTGCAGATTGCCAAGTGCCGCATCAGTGTGGCGGTGCGCGAAGGCTTTGATTACGCGGCCGCCGTGCGCCAAGGTGCGCGTTTGTCGGTTGCCACCAAATATGTAGGTATTGCCCGCGAGTTTTTTGCCTCTAAAGGCGTGCACGTGGACCTGATCAAGCTCTACGGCAGTATGGAGCTGGCCCCTTTGACCGGTTTGGCCGACGCCATTGTGGATTTGGTTTCCACCGGGAACACCTTGCGTGCCAACCACTTGGTCGAGGTGGAGCACATCATGGACATCAGCGCGCGTTTGGTGGTGAACCAAGCCGCCCTCAAGCTCAAGCGCGAGCCCTTGCGCCGCATCATCGATGCTTTTGCCGGTGCCAAGTCATGACGCTTCAGGCTTTGCCCGCAAGACTTTCGACTCAAGACGCTGACTTTGAGGCGCGCTTCCAAGCCCGCCTGCATTGGTCGGGCGATACCGATGCCGCCATTGAGCAGCGCACCGCCGATATCCTGGCCGATGTGCGCGCCCGTGGCGACGCCGCCGTGTTGGACTACACCGCTCGTTTTGATGGCTTACAAGCTGCGTCCCTGCAAGACTTGGAATTGCCCGCGGCGGAGCTTCAAGCTGCTTTTGCAGCCTTGCCCCATGACCAGCGCACCGCCCTCAACGCCGCCGCTCAGCGGGTGCGCACCTACCACGAGGCTCAAAAACGTGCCTGCGGTGAAAGCTGGAGTTACCAAGATGAAGACGGCAGCTTGCTCGGCCAAAAGGTCACCCCCCTAGACCGCGTGGGCATTTACGTGCCCGGCGGCAAAGCGGCCTACCCCTCCAGCGTGCTGATGAATGCCATACCCGCGCAAGTGGCGGGTGTGCAAAACATCATCATGGTGGTGCCGACCCCGCGGGGCGAAAAAAATAACTTAGTCTTGGCCGCAGCCTATGTGGCGGGGGTGCACCGTGTGTTCACCATTGGGGGTGCCCAAGCGGTTGCCGCCTTGGCCTACGGCACCGCCACCATTGCCGCGGTGGACAAAATCACTGGGCCGGGGAATGCCTATGTGGCCAGCGCCAAGCGGCGGGTGTTTGGGCAAGTGGGCATCGACATGATTGCAGGCCCAAGCGAAATTTTGGTGCTGGCCGATGGCTCCACCCCGCCGGACTGGGTGGCTATGGACTTGTTCAGCCAGGCTGAGCATGATGAATTGGCGCAAAGCATTTTGCTGAGCCCGGATGCCGCCTACTTACAAGCCGTGCAAATCGAAATAGGCCGCCTCTTGCCCCAGATGCCGCGTGCGGCCATCATTGCCAAAAGCCTAAACGACCGCGGCGCCCTGATCTTGACGCGCAGTATGGAAGAGGCTTGCGCCCTGAGCAACCGCATTGCCCCCGAGCACCTTGAGATTTCCAGCTCAGAGCCGCACCGCTGGGAGCCCTTGCTCAAGCATGCCGGTGCCATTTTTCTGGGTGCCTACACCAGCGAGTCACTTGGCGACTACTGCGCCGGCCCCAACCACGTGCTGCCCACCAGTGGTACGGCGCGTTTTTCCAGCCCTTTGGGGGTGTACGACTTTCAAAAGCGCAGCAGCTTGATTGAAGTCAGCGCCGCTGGGGCGCAAACTTTGGGCCGCGTGGCCTCGGTATTGGCGCACGGTGAAGGCCTTCAGGCCCATGCCCGCGCTGCCGAAATGCGCCTCAACGCAGCGGATACAGCCAAGGGTCGGGCATGAGCGCAGCAGCCACGCCAACCTCTTGGCAAGCCCGTATCCGCGCCGATGTGCAGTCGATGCAGGCCTATGCCATTCAGCCCTCGCAAGGGCTGATCAAGCTCGACGCCATGGAAAATCCGTTCAGCTTGCCTCCAGACTTGCAAGCGCAACTGGGCGCGCGATTGGGGTGCTTACCTGTAAACCGCTACCCCGACGACCGCGTGCACCAGCTTCAAAAAGCCTTGGCCGCCTATGCAGACATGCCGCAAGGCATGGCGCTGATGTTGGGCAACGGCTCGGACGAACTGATTTCCTTGCTGGCCATGGCCTGCGATGTGCCCGGGGCATCCGTGTTGGCCCCCGTGCCCGGCTTTGTGATGTACGTCATGAGCGCTCAGTTGCAAGGCTTGGCTTTTCATGGCGTGCCGCTCACCGACAACTTTGAGCTGGACGAATTCGCGATGCGTGCGGCCATTGAAACGCATCAACCTTCATTGGTGTATTTTGCTTACCCCAACAACCCCAGCGCCAATTTGTGGGATGCCGGGGTGAT
>CAMAWQ010000020.1 GCA_945862005.1 Hylemonella gracilis
TGCTCGAGCCCCTGCAAGCCAACCCCACCATCATTGAAGACAACTGCTTTATTGGCGCCCGCTCTGAAATTGTGGAGGGCGTCATCGTGGAAGAAAACTCCGTGATCTCCATGGGGGTTTACATTGGCCAAAGCACCAAAATTTATGACCGCGCTACGGGCGAAGTGATGTACGGCCGTGTGCCTGCCGGTTCTGTGGTGGTGTCGGGTAATTTGCCCAGTGCAGACGGCAAGTACAGCCTGTACTGCGCGGTGATTGTGAAGAAGGTTGACGCCCAAACCCGCGCCAAAACCAGCCTCAACGACCTGCTGCGCGACTGATCATGAGCGCCACACTGGCCCTGGCGGAGCAACTGATCAGCAGGGCTTCGGTGACTCCGGACGATGCGGGCTGCCAAGACCTGATTGCAGCGCGCTTGAAGCCCCTGGGCTTTGAGCTTGAAACCCTCACCAGCGGACCTGAGCACTTTAGGGTCCATAACTTATGGGCCAAGCGCAAAGCTCAAGGTTCAGCACCTTCAACAGCGACCACTTTGGTGTGGGCGGGCCACACCGATGTGGTGCCCACAGGTCCGGCCGCGCTGTGGACCAGTGACCCCTTTGTGCCCGCCCACCGCGACGGCAAATTGTTTGGCCGCGGCGCCAGCGACATGAAAACATCGCTCGCTGCATTTGTGGTGGCCACCGAAGAATTTTTAGCCCAACACCCCCACACCGGGCTCAACATTGCGTTTTTGCTCACCAGTGACGAAGAAGGCCCAGCCGTTGATGGCACGGTGGTGGTGTGCCAGCAACTCAAAGCCCGTGGGGAGCAGCTGGACTATTGCATTGTGGGTGAACCCACCTCGGTCAGCCAAACCGGCGACATGATTAAAAACGGACGCCGTGGCAGCTTGAGCGGCAAGCTCACCGTGCAGGGTATTCAGGGCCATGTGGCTTACCCGCAGCTGGCTCGCAACCCCATCCACCAGTTTGCCCCCGCTATGGCTGAGCTGGCAGCCACCACTTGGGACGCTGGCAATGCGTTTTTTCCGCCCACCACCTTCCAAATCAGCAACATGCATGCGGGCACCGGTGTGGGCAATGTGATTCCGGGCAGCTTGGTGGTGGACTTTAATTTCAGGTTGTGCACCGAGTCCACGCCCGATGGCTTGCAAACCCGTGTGGTCGAATTGCTCGATCGCCACGGCCTGCAATATGAGTTGCAGTGGGTGTTGGGTGGTTTACCGTTCTTGACACCACCTGGCACCTTGGTAGACGCCGTGCGCGCTGCCATTTATGAAGAAACCCAACTTCACACCGAGCTCTCCACCACGGGTGGCACCAGCGATGGCCGCTTCATCGCGCAAATTTGCCCGCAGGTCATTGAACTGGGCCCGCCCAACGCCACCATTCATAAGCTGGATGAGCATGTGCGCGTGGCCGATATAGATCCGCTGAAAAACATTTACCGCCGCATCTTAGAAAAACTCGACCCAAAGCACAGCACCAACACCGCACAGAAAGCTGCTGCTTAAATGGCCTCGGTGCTGGAGTTGATTGAGGGCGCCAGCGCCCAAATGCAGGCTGCGGGCTTGGCATTTGGGCAAGGTACCACCAATGCATGGGACGAAGCGGTGTGGCTGGTGCTTTGGAAGTTGGGCCTGCCGCTTGACGATTTAGACACCGCCGGGCCTCTGCCTGTGACTGAAGACCAAGCGCAGGCCGTGCAGCAACTGATTCAATCCCGTATCACCACGCGCCAGCCAGCGGCCTACTTGACGCAAGAAGCTTGGTTGCAGGGCGTGCCCTTTTTTGTGGATCAGCGCAGCATCGTGCCGCGCAGCTTTATTGCCGAGCTCATTGCCGACGCCAGCATCGACCCCTGGCTCCATACCCAAACCCTCAGGGCACTGGACTTGTGTACAGGCAACGGCAGCTTGGCCGTATTGGCCGCCATGGCCTGGCCCGAGCTTGCAGTGGACGCGGCTGACCTTTCACCCGCAGCTTTAGAGGTTGCGGCGGTCAACCTGCATCGGCATGACCTGGAGTCTCGAATTCGCCTCATCACCTCAGACAGCTTGGCCAGTGTGCAGGGGCCCTACGACCTGATCTTGTGTAACCCGCCTTACGTCAATGCCCGCAGCATGGCCGATTTACCACCCGAATTTTTGGCCGAACCCAAACTGGCGCTGGATGGCAATACGCAGGGGCATCACGACGGCATGGACTTTGTGCGCCTGTTGCTGAGCACGCTGAGCTCGCACCCTGAGCGCTACCTCAATCCCCACGGCGTCTTGGTGCTGGAAATTGGCAACGAGCGCGAGCACTTTGATTCAGCCTTTCCTGAGCAGGAGGTGGTGTGGCTTGAAACCAGTGCAGGCTTTGACCAAGTGATGTTGATCACCCGAGAAGCCCTTTTGAAATGACCCCTGAAACATTACCCCTGGAACAGCCTACGTGATCACCCTTAAAAACATCACCCTCAGGCGCGGCCCCCGTGCCCTGCTCGATGGCGCCTCGGTCACCATCAACCCCGGAGAAAAAGTGGGCTTGGTGGGGCGCAATGGGGCGGGTAAGTCGAGCCTGTTTGCCTTGCTGAACGGTACCTTACAGGAAGACAGCGGCGAGTTTTATGTGCCTGCCCAGTGGCGCTTGGCCCAAGTGGCCCAAGACATGCCTGAAGTGGAAGACAGCGCCACTGACTTTGTGGTGGCTGGCGACACACGTTTAGCGGCAGCGCTTGCCGAAGTGGCGGCCGCAGAGGCTCTGCTCCATGACACCACAGCTCCAAACAGCGCTGACAGCGACGCACAAGGTGAACGCTTGTCTCACGCCTATATGGAGCTCAGCGATGCAGGGGCCTATGACGCCCCTGCCCGCGCGCAAGCCCTGATTTTGGGTTTGGGCTTCAAGCTCTCAGAGTTGGAGCAACCCGTGAACAGCTTCAGCGGCGGCTGGCGCATGCGCTTGCAGCTGGCGCGCGCTTTGATGTGCCCCTCCGACCTGATGCTTCTGGACGAACCCACCAACCACTTGGACTTAGACGCCTTGGTGTGGCTGGAGGCCTGGCTGCAAAAGTACGAAGGCACCATGCTGGTCATCAGCCACGACCGCGAGTTTTTAGACGCCGTCACCCGCACCACCGTGCATATTGAAGCTGCGCAGCTCAAGCGCTATGGCGGCAACTACAGCCGTTTTGAAGACATGCGGGCCGAGCAGTTGGAGCAACAGCAAACCGCTTTTAGCCGCCAAAAAGACAAAATTGCCCACCTGCAAAAGTTTATTGACCGCTTTAAGGCCAAGGCCAGCAAAGCCAAACAAGCCCAAAGTCGAGTCAAAGCGCTGGAGCGCATGGAAAAAATTGCGCCAGTGCTGGCTGAGGCCGACTTCACGTTTGAATTTCAAGAGCCCGCCAACCTGCCCAACCCCATGCTGACGCTGCAAGACGTGAGCTGCGGCTACCTCACGCCTGAGCCTTTGGTGATTGTGGAACACGTTAAAAAGTCGGTATTGGCGGGGCAACGTGTGGGCATTTTGGGGGCCAATGGTCAGGGTAAATCGACCTTGGTGAAAACCTTGGCGCGCACCCTCCCCCCAATATATGGCGAGGTGATTGAAGGCAAGGGCTTAGCTATTGGCTACTTTGCCCAGCAAGAATTGGATGTGCTGCGCCCGGCCGACACGCCCTTGGAACACATGATTCAGCTGGTGCGTGAGGTCACGCAAAGCGGTGGTTTGAGCGGACAAGCCACGCGCGAGCAAGACCTGCGGTCGTTTTTAGGCAGCTTTAACTTCACGGGCGACCAAGTCAAACAAACCGTGGGCAGTATGAGCGGCGGCGAAAAAGCCCGCTTGGTGCTGTGCATGTTGGTGTGGCAGCGCCCCAACCTGCTGCTGCTGGACGAGCCTACCAACCACCTGGATTTGGCCACCCGAGAGGCTTTGAGTGTGGCGCTCAATGAATTTGAAGGCACGCTGATGTTGGTCAGCCACGACCGTGCTTTGCTGCGTGCGGTGTGCGATGAGTTTTGGTTGGTCTCTCGCGGCGGCATTACCCCGTTTGATGGCGACCTGGACGACTACCAGCGCTACTTGCTGGACGTGGCCAAACAAGCCCGAGAAGAACAAAAACAGAGCCAGAAACAAGCTCAAAAACAAGGTGCTCAGCCAGCACCCGTGCAAAGCGAGAACAAGGCTAAACCTCAACCATCATCAAAGCCTTCATCAAAACCCAATGCCAAAACCCAGCACAACCTCAGTAAAACTGAGGAACGCATGGCGGCGCTGGAGCTGGAAAAAATCCGCTTAGAAACCGCTCTTGCAAAAGCATCTTCCAGCGACTCCAAGCCCGCAGATGTGAAGCAGCTGCGTGAACTGAGCGAAATGGGTGAGCAACTGGCCCGGCTGAACCAAGAGCTGGCAACGCTAGAAGAAGACTGGTTGCGCCAGAGCGCTGCGCTGGAAACCTAGCAGGGTTTAAAGCTTGACGCCCTTAAGCTTCAGCGCAACATCCACCCAAGCATCGTCGTAGCGGCCTTCAAGGATGGACTGGATCATGGCTTGCTCAGTGGCGGCCTTATCTTTGGCCAGTTGGGCGGCAAGGGGCACATCGTCGGGGCGAAGGGCAATGACGCCGTCGCCGTCGGCCAAGATCACATCTCCTGGGTGAACCACCATCCCCCCAATGCTGATGGTGGTGTTGACCGTACCCGGGCCATCTTTAAGTGGCCCCCGCATGTTCACGCCGCGCGCCCAGCACGGAAAGCGATGTTGCTCAAAGGCTTCCACGTCCCGCACTGCAGCATCAAACACACAGGCCACCGCACCTTTGGCCTTGGCCACCGACATCATGATTTCGCCAAACCAGGCGCGCGATACATCGCCACCGCCATCCACCACCAACACATCGCCGGGCTGAAGCATTTGCAAAGCTTTGTGAATGAGCAGGTTGTCACCAGCGCGCACGCTGACCGTGACCGCATGGCCGCAAGCTGCAACCGGCGATTTATTGACCGGTAACAGGCCCACTGCACCAATGGTGCGACCCATCACATCACTGACCACCGATGTGGCCAAACCAGTTAAGGCTGCGATCAGCTCTGGGCGGGCGGTGACTCTGGGGTGAATGTCAATACCGTTGGGGTTCATAAGGCCAGTCCTTTAATCTTGTGGATCTTCTTGCAGCATGCTGCGGTAAGCGCCACAGCCCAACAACATTTCGCCGTCAAGGGGCACGATGAACGATGTTTTGCCACGCACATCGCCCGTGATGGGGTTTTGAATGTTGTATTCCACCCAGCCGCCGCCGAGTTCGGCGCAAGCCCAAGCGTCTTGAATCAGCTTTTCGCCGTCCAGGCCGGGCAAGCCATAAACACTGGTGCCCACCTTGGCCAAGTTGGCGCCCATCATGCGGTAGGTGCCTTGGCGGTCTAGGATAAATGCATACAAGTCGCGGTCTCAAAAAGCACCCTCTGGGTTGTGCACGTCGTTGAACGCGCGTTCAAAGCCCACGGTTTTGACAAGATCTGCCGCCCGGATGGCCAAGTCACGGGCCTCATCCATCGTGCCTTCGCGCAACAAAATGTGCTCAACCGCTCCTGTTAACAAGCTCGAGCGCTCAGCCAGTCGGGTGGATCGGTGGGTGGTGCGCTCCACCAAACTGGAGTTGTCGTTGGTCACGCGGTCCAGGTCGTTCACGGCCTGCACCACTTCTTCGAGCGAGCTGCTTTGGCGCCAGCTGCCCTCTGCAATCAGTGCGGCGTTGTTGTTGACCTCTCTCACACCCGCCACCAAGTTGTCCAATATGGTGCTGACGTTGCCAATGTCTTGCACGGTGTCGTTCACGCGGTTAGAAGACTCAGAGATCAAGGCCCTCACCTCTGAGGCGGCTTGCTGGCTGCGCTGAGCCAAGTTGCGCACTTCAGCGGCCACCACGGCAAAACCACGGCCCATTTCGCCCGCTCGGGCGGCCTCTACAGCGGCGTTCAGGGCCAAAATATTGGTTTGGAAAGCAATGCTGTCGATGGTGCCGATGATTTCCGTCATGCGGGTGGCGGTGGTTTTAAGAGGACCCATGTTGTCCACGGTGGAGGACATCATTTGACTGGCTTTTTCAGCGTTTTTGGATAGGCCTTGCGTCATTTTGCTCACGGAGGCCGCACTTTCAGAGTTGCGGGTCACGGTATCGCTGACCTCACGGATGCTGGCCGAGGCTTCTTCCAGGCTGGCCGCCTGGGATTGGGTGCGATCAGAAAGGGATTTGGCGTCTTCCACCAACTGATTGCTCACGCGGCTCACCAAATTGGACGCGCTGCGCACATCGGCCACCAAGGCGGACAAAATCATGAGCATTTTTTCAAACTCGCGACCCAGCTGAGACAGTTCATCTTGCCCCCTGATGCTGATGCGCTCGCCCAAATTGCCCGAAGCGCCTTGGCGCATGACGTGCTGTAACACCTTCAGGCTGTTGAGGGTGGCTCGGGCAAAGCTCAGAATGGCGTACACCGTAAAAGCCAAAGCCACGATGGCCAAAAGACCCAAAAGCCATAAGGCATTGCGTTTTTGCTGCTCTCGTGCCTCCAGCAGTTCCAGCAAACGGGAGGTTACCGAGCGCTCAAAAGCAATGGCCTGCGTGATGGCACCAGTGCCTGCTGCAAAAAACTCAGCGGGCACACCTTTGGGTTCGCCAGTGCCTAGGGCTTCGCGCACTTTGGCCGTAAAGCCTTGGGTGGCCGTTTTGGCAGCGGCCCAAGTGGAGGGGTTGTCTTCGCCAGCACGCTTTAAGGATTCGAGCTTTTCTTCGATTCGAGCGGTTTGCAAGTCAATAAGCTGGGCTTGAGACGCCACAGGCACCACTTGCTGTGGTGTGGTGTCGCTGCGTGCCAACAGGCCAGCCCCAGCGCCCCGGGTTAAACCCATGAGTTCGATCCAGGGAATCAAGCGCTCCACCTGCAGATCCATTAGAAAGAAGGTGGCCGCCTCAGGATCGAGCAGCAAACCCGAGGTTTCGCCAGCGTAGAGCACGATTTGACGCAATTTTTCGACTTGCAGCGTATGGGCCGCAAACACCTCAGCGCGGCTACCTTGAGGTGGGTCTTGCATGAGCTGCTCTAAGCTTTGTTGGAGTGGTTTCCAGCGGCTGACCAAATCGAGCTGGGGGTTGGCTGCCACAGCGCTTTGAACCTTAGTTATCGCGGCAGCAAGCTTTTTGCGAGTGTCTTCGCGGGCGGCTGTGGGGCTGGCATTGCCCGACAAAATCAGGTTGGTTTGACCGCGGTGGGTTTGGGTATGAACCACCACTTCAATCAGCTGCTGAATGGTTAAGGCTCCCGATTTTTCGTTTTGGGTGAACTCCAATTCGGCCATCAAAGTTTTAAAGTGGGCCGCCCCCACCAAAAGTAGAGGCACCAGCAAGATGAGCGACAAGACCCTGAGCTTGACGGGCATGGTGTAGCGCTGCATCAGCTTCACTCCGGGTCTTAACCAGAACGAAACGAGGGGCACTTGAAACTCTGGGGAGGGCTGGGGTGTGGTCATAGGCTGGAGGTTATAAATGAGGAGTAGACGAACGAAGCTTACGGGCGGTTGAGGTACCCAAAACCACCAAAATAGCAAGAGCCATAAGCGCCCAAAACGCCAAGCATACGAAAGACCAGTTGGCGATGGAGCCGCCCAGAAAGGTCCAGTCCACTTTGCTACAGTCGCCACTGCCCTTAAAAATCATGGGGATGGCGCGGTTGAGTGGAAAGTTTTCCACCATGCCATAAAAGTCGCGCCCGCAAGACACCACCTCAGGCGGGTACCACTGCAACCAGCTTTGCCGCGCAGCCACAAACGCGCCAAAGCATGTGCTTGCAAGCACACCCAACATGCTGACTCTTTTGAAGGGCGTGGCCCAAGCCAGCGCTGCAAACACCGTGGCCACGATCAAGGCGTAGCGCTGCACAATGCACATGGGACAAGGCTCTAAGCCCACCACGTGCTGCAAATACATACCAAAAGCCAACATGGCCACACCCGCTCCCGCCATGACTAGATAAACAGTCTGAAGCGGCAAATTAAATGAATTAGCTGGGGGATGAGCTGGGGGGTGGACTTTGAGATGAGGGCGCGGTAACAAGGGGAGAAGATCCTTCTACAAACACTCGGGCCCGTTTCGGTGTCAGCACCAACAGCTGACCTTCTTTAAGGCCCAAGGATTGGTATTGTGACGCCGGAATCTGCACCTCAATCACCGACGCATCAGAGTCGCGCCAGCGCACCAGTTCCAAGCGTGCTGTGGGGCCCACCACAATGGCGCGGGTGAGTTGAGCCACCAAGCCCTGTGAGGGGGCTGACGTGGTTTCAACATAAGGCTGCACCTCAATGTCGTGGGGTCGCACATAGGCCAAGGCTTTGGCGTCTTGGGCATGTTGGTGCTCGGGCGAATCGATGCGCACGGAATGATGTTCTGAGCCAATCACCACCTCGGCACCCTCTACGCGACCGTGAAACAGGTTCACATCACCCAAAAAGCCATACACAAAGGGGCTGGCGGGGTGGTCCCACACCTCTTGGGGGGAGCCAATTTGCTCCACTTTACCGGCGTTCATGAGCACCACGCGGTCGGCCACTTCTAGGGCCTCTTCTTGGTCGTGGGTCACAAAAATGCTGGTCACATGCAGTTCGTCGTGCAAACGGCGCAACCAGCGGCGCAGTTCTTTTCGCACTTTGGCGTCCAGCGCGCCAAAGGGCTCGTCCAGCAGCAGCACTTTGGGCTCTACGGCCAAGGCGCGCGCCAGCGCGATCCGTTGGCGTTGCCCGCCTGACAACTGCGAGGGGTAGCGGTCAGCAAGCCAATCAAGCTGCACCAAATTAAGCAACTCATGCACCTTGGCCTTGATTTGGGCGTCGCTCGGGCGCAAATGCTTTGGCTTGACCTTAAGTCCAAAGGCCACGTTGTCAAACACCGTCATGTGCCGAAACAAGGCGTAATGTTGGAACACAAACCCCACCTGGCGCTCGCGCACATGCACATCGGTGGTGTCTTCACCGCTGAACAAAATGCTGCCCTGCCCTGGGCTTTCCAGCCCCGCAATGATGCGCAGCAGCGTGGTTTTGCCGCAGCCGGAGGGGCCCAGAAGTGCCACCAACTCGCCAGAGGCAATGTCCAGGTTCACATCTCGCAGGGCATGAAAGTCGCCAAACTGCTTGCTGACGTCTCGAATTTCAATACTCACGTCTCAATCCTTCAGGCTAAGTGGGGGCGAGGTGCTTCGTCGCGAGGGCGCTCAGGTGGGAGTTCAGCGGTGGCTTTAAGTTCTCGCTCGTGCTGCCACTCGGCCACCGACTTGATCACCAAGGTCACCACAGCCAACAAAGCCAGAAGCGACGCCACCGCAAACGCCGCCACCGACTGGTATTCGTTGTAGAGCACCTCTACATGCAGGGGCATGGTATTGGTTTGCCCCCGAATATGGCCCGACACCACCGACACGGCGCCAAATTCGCCCATGGCACGGGCGTTGCACAAAATCACGCCGTAAATCAGACCCCATTTGATGTTGGGCAAGGTCACATACCAAAACGTTTGCCAACCGCTCGCGCCTAAAACAATGGCAGCTTGTTCTTCTTCGTTGCCCTGAGACTGCATGAGCGGAATCAGCTCACGGGCTATGAACGGAAACGTCACAAACACGGTGGCCAACACCATGCCCGGTAGGGCAAAAATGATTTTGATGTCGTGCGCAGCCAGCCATGGGCCGAACCAGCCTTGGGCACCAAACACCAGCACGTAAATCAGCCCGGCCACCACTGGCGACACAGAAAACGGCAAATCCACCAGTGTGGTCAAAAAGGCTTTGCCTTTGAATTCGTATTTGGCAATGCACCAAGCGGCTGCAATGCCAAATACCAAATTGAGCGGCACGGTAATGGCGGCGATGAGCAGGGTCAGGCGAATGGCCGACCAAGCGTCGGGCTCTTTGAGCGCCTCTAGGTATGCCTCGCCTCCTTTACGTAAGGCCTCTACAAACACGGCAAGCAGCGGCATGACCAAAAACAGCGCCATAAAGCCCAGTGCCAAGGCAATCAGCGCCCACTGCACCCAAGGCGCTTCGGTGGTTGAAATGCGTCGGGTGGTGACCTTGGGTGCGCTTAAACGGACATGACTCATGACGTTGCCCCGGAACGCAGGCGTTGCCACGCTTGCAAAGCGTTAATCAACAACAGCAAGGCAAATGAAATCACCAGCATGACCAAAGCCACCGAGGTAGCACCGGCGTAGTCGTATTGCTCGAGCTTGCCAATGATGATGAGCGGCGTGATTTCAGACACCATGGGCATGTTGCCCGCAATAAAAATCACAGAACCGTATTCGCCAATGGCACGGGCAAAGGCCATAGCAAAACCGGTGAGCAAGGCGGGTGCAATGGCCGGAAAAATCACCATCCAAAAGGTTTGCCAACGCGTGGCTCCCAGGCAGGTGGCGGCTTCTTCAAGCTCTTTTTCGGTGTCTTCTAAAACCGGTTGCACCGTTCGCACCACAAAAGGCAATCCAATAAATATCAGGGCAATGACCACGCCACCGGGTTTAAAGGCCAGCTCTATGCCCATAGGCTCCAAAAACTGCCCAATCCAGCCGTTGCCCGCCAACAGCGCCGTGAGGGCAATGCCAGCCACTGCGGTAGGCAGGGCAAAGGGCAAATCCACCAAAGCATCAGCAAATTTTTTACCCGGAAAGTCATAGCGCACCAGTACCCAAGCCACCAGCAAGCCAAACACCACATTGACCGAAGCAGCAAATAAAGAGGCGCCAAACGTCAATTGGTAGGAAGCCACCACACGGGGCGAGCTGATGGCCGCCCAAAACTGGTCCCAAGTAAGATTAAGGGTTCTGAAAACCAGTGCCGTCAGGGGGATCAGCACAATCAAACACAGGTAAAAAACCGTGTAGCCCAGCGTGAGTTGAAAGCCGGGCAATACCTTGCGAGAGGACATCCTTATTTCAACGTGTAAAGCTTGTCAAATTGTCCGCCGTCGTTGAAGTGCACTTTTTGGGCTTCACCCAAGGAGCCAAACACCTCGTTAACCGTAAACAGCTGAATGGGTTTGAACACATTGGGGTACTTTTTAAGAATGGCAGGGTTGCTGGGGCGAATGGAGTGCTTGGCCGCAATTTCCTGGCCCTCGTCGGAGTACAGGTAATTTAAATAAGCTCTGGCCAAGTCGCCCGTACCCTTTTTGTTCACGGTGCGCTCCACCACCCCCACGGGGTTTTCGGTCACGATGCTGATGCTGGGGTGAATGGCGTCAACCTTGCCCGCGCCAAATTCTTGGTCCACTGAAATCACTTCAGATTCAAAGGTGATGAGCACATCGCCCATGTTGCGCTGCAAAAAGATGGTGGTGGCGTCGCGGCCGCCCTTGGCTAGCACGGGCACGTTTTTGTAGAGCTTGCCCACAAATTCAGCAGCTTGGGCGTCTGTCCCGCCTTTTTTCTTGATGTAGCCCCACGCCGCCAGATAGGCCATCCGGCCGTTACCGCCGGTTTTAGGGTTGACCACAATGACCTGAATTCCAGGTTTGATGAGGTCTTCCCAGTCTTTGATGCCCTTGGGGTTGCCGTTACGGGTCAAAAACAGCATGGTGGAGGTGGTGGGCGAAGCGTTGTTGGGGAAACGCTTGGTCCAGTCTTTAGCCACCAAGCCAGTAGAGGCCAAAAAGTCAATGTCGGTGGTGGTGTTCATAGTGACCACATCGGCGTCTAGCCCGTCGTTTACCGCGCGGGCTTGGGCGCTGGAACCGCCGTGGGCTTGGTCAATTTTGAGGTCTTTACCGGTGGTTTTTTTGTAGTGCGCCACAAAGGCGGCGTTGTAGTCTTTGTAAAACTCTCGCGCCACGTCGTAGGAGGCGTTGAGTAAGGATTGAGCTGCCGCTGGCACGCCAGCCCATAAGGTCAGTAGCGCCAAAGTGAGAGTGCAGAGGCTTTTTGTGCTGAAGTTTTTGATGTTCATGGGTTGAATTGTGACGAGACTGTGGCTGATTTCAAAAGACAGTTTGGTATTGAGCTCATAACCTTTGCTTAGAAGAAAACGTTTGTTGAGATGTTTTGTGGCGCTGATCACTTGCCATTGACTCACCCATTACTTCTTGCTGTAAATCTGATCAAACACCGCGCCATCCGCAAAGTGCTCTTTGCTGACGCGATCCCAGCCACCAAAGGCTTGGTCGATGGTGAAAAGGTTCAGCTTGGGCATTTGCTTGGCGTATTTGGCTTGGGCTTTGGCTGAAATGGGGCGGTAGAAGTTTTTGCCAATAAGGTCTTGGGCTTCTTCGGAGTACAAAAAGTTCAAATAGGCCTCGGCCACCTTGCGGGTGCCTTTGCGGTCTACGTTTTTATCCACCACTGTCACGGGTGGCTGAGCCAAGATGCTGATGCTGGGGTAAATGAAGTCCACCTTGTTTCCGAATTCTTTTTCCAGCAAATAGGCTTCGTTTTCCCATGAAATAAACACATCACCCTGGTTGCGCTGTGCAAAGGTAATGGACGAGCCACGTGCACCCGTATCCAATACCGGCACATTGTTGTAAAGCTTGGTGATGAATTCTTTGGCCTTGGCGTCAATGCCGTATTTGCGTTTGGCAAATTCATAAGCAGCTAGGTAATTCCAGCGGGCGCCACCAGAGGTTTTAGGGTTGGGTGTGATGACCTTAACTTCGGGGCGAATCAGGTCGTCCCAATCCTTAATGCCTTTGGGGTTACCTTGGCGCACGACCAGAACAATGGTGGAGGTGTAGGGCGACGAGTTGTTAGGCAGGCGCTTTTGCCAATCTTTTGGAATCCAGCCGCCGTTGGCGTTAAGCGCGTCTATGTCTCCCGCCAGTGCTAGGGTCACCACATCGGCATCTAAGCCGTCGATGACCGAGCGGGCCTGTTTACCTGAGCCGCCATGCGACTGCTTGATGTTGACCTCCTGCCCGGTTTGGCTTTTCCAATGCTTCATGAAGGCGGCGTTGTACTCGGCATAAAACTCACGGGTGGGGTCGTAATACACATTGAGCAAGGTCTGAGGCAATTGCGCATTGAGCATGCCACTCAAGCCCGTTAGCGCGATGGCACTCAAAAGCTTGATAAAGTTGCGAGGTTGTTTCATGTCTTGGATTCTCAAGAAACATCTTTAAAACTGGAACGAATAAGATTTCAGTAGCTTATTGCCGACAAATCTATTTGAAAGAAATTCACCATGGCACGTACCATCAACTGCATCAAGCTGGGTAAAGAAGCGGAAGGCTTGGACTTTGCCCCCTATCCAGGCGAACTGGGCAAGCGCATTTGGGAGAGCGTGAGCAAAGAAGCTTGGGCAGCATGGCTCAAGCATCAAACCATGTTGGTCAATGAAAACCGCCTGAACCTAGCCGACCTGCGCGCGCGCCAGTACCTGGCCAGACAAATGGAAAACCACTTCTTTGGTGATGGCGCGGACCAAGCACAGGGTTACGTTCCCCCTGCTGCATAAAACGAGACACACTGAATAAACCAAGGTGCTGCCAGACTGGTCCGAACAAAATGTTTGGCGCTGGCTTTTTACGTTTTATGACGCCCACCTGCTTGAAGACATTCAAAAAGCTTGGGTTCTAGACACTCAAGATTCCAGGCGCCCTAAAACATTGCATTTGGTGGCGTGCCTATGCCCGCAGCAGGGCCACACGCTTGATTTAGAAACCGGCTTTCACAGGCTGGAGGTTTGTTTAGATGCCCCACACCCCACTCGGCAATTGCTACTGACCCTTTGTGTTGGGCAATTAGCGGACACCCTTAAGAAGCTAGAGTTTGAGGCCGACGTGGTGAGCCTAGATGCCACCGCAGCGCCCTGGAACTATTGGGACGTGCAGGCCCTTGCCCGCTGCTGCCGGCGATGCACGCAAGTTTGGGTGCAGGCGTACCCTGAAAGTCAAGCTACTGAACCAAGCTTGTTGGCATATTTGAGCCAAGCCGGTTTTGTTACAGGCCAAAACGCTTTATCTAAAAATCAAGCTCTTCCATACACCTACGACCCGAATTGGGACATCAAAACCCAAAGGCGTACATGGCGAAGACCCACCATTGAGCCTGGCCATTGCACCGTTGTAGGCGCAGGACTTGCGGGGGCCTCAGTGGCGTATGCCTTGGCACGGCGGGGCTGGCGGGTTTTGGTGTTGGATAGCGCCCCAATGCCCGCAGCAGGCGCATCGGGTTTGCCCGCCGGTTTGATGGCGCCACAAGACTCTCGCGACGACAGCCCCCGCTCGAGACTCATCCGCGCCGGTATTGAGCTTACAAACCAACATGCGCAAAGGCTGTTGATAGAAGGGCAAGACTGGGCACCCTCTGGTGTGATGACGCTTACCACCGAAACTTGGCACCCCAGTGGCTCCTGGATACGTCCAGGTCAGCTGGTGAGGGCATGGCTGGCCCACCCCTTGATCACGTTTCAAGGCAACACCCATGTGGCCCGCATCAGCTTAGAGGAGCCTCAAAACTGGCAGCTCTGGGACGCGCAAGAGGAGCTGATCCACACCTCCAGCTGCGTGGTGTTGGCCAATTCAGGGGGGGCATTTGAGCTTGCTAAAGCCTGTATTACCCCGTTAGCCAAGCTCCCCGCCGTTGAACAACTTCAAGGCGTCTTGAGCTGGGGTTACAGAGAGGCAGAGGACCCCAACTTTGCCAAACACCCCGTAAATGGCCACGGCAGCTTGATTCCCCAATTTCCCATGCCCGAAGGCTGGGCGTGGATTACGGGGGCCACATACGAACCCTTCGGCAACAAGCTGGAGCTTCATCAGCACCATCAGCACAACCTAGAACGCTTGCGCCAATTGCAGCCCCGCACCGCTCAGGCCTTGGCTGAAACCTTTGAACAAAATCGCGTGCAGCATTGGGTGGGCACGCGCTGTGTCAGCCCAAAACGGCTGCCTTGTGTGGGGCCACTTGAAGCCCCCGGCTTGTGGATACATGCCGCTTTGGGCTCACGCGGCCTGAGCTTGAGCGTCCTTGGTGCGGAGTTGCTGGCCAGCCGCATAGGCGCAGAACCCTGGCCTTTGTCCAACGACTTAGCGCAACACCTGATGGTGGACGGCTGAGGCCTTACTTAGACGGGCAAAGGCGATGCGGACACCTGAGCAAAGGTGACCACATGGTCCACCTGAGCCCTGATGCCAATCCACTCGCCAATTTTGTGGTCGTGGTGGCTGGGCACATGTGCCATCACCTGCTGGCCCGAGGCCAAACGTAGGGTGTACAAAAACTCCGACCCCCGAAACGACTTGCTGATGATTTCCGCCTTAACAGGGGCGTCGTCGTCATGGGTGATGTCGTCCGCACGCAGCAGCACATCGCAGGGGCCAAGCATGGGGTGATCTTGTGCTTCATCGCTCAAGTCCCCCAAGGGCGTGTGCACGATGCGCTGAGTGCCTGCCATCTGAATACTGGCTGGGGCAAAGACCCCGTGTCCAATAAATTCCGCCACAAAACGAGTGGCGGGCCGGTGGTAGAGGGTGTAAGCGTCTGTCCACTGGTGCAAGCTGCCCTTGTGCATCACACCAATCAGGTCGCCAATAGCAAAAGCTTCCATTTGGTCGTGGGTCACAAATAAAGCGGTGGCTTGCACGTCTTTCAAAATAGCCCTCATTTCAGAGGCCAAACGCTCGCGCAGTTCCACGTCCATATTAGAAAAAGGCTCGTCCAGCAGCAGCAACTGGGGCTTGGGTGCCAAGGCGCGGGCCAAGGCTACGCGCTGTTGCTGGCCACCTGAGAGTTCATGGGGGTAGCGCTTGGCGCGCCCGCTCAAACCCACCCAGCCCAGCACTTCGGCCACGCGTTTTGCTTTGTCGGCGGAGGACCACTGGTGCAAGCCAAACCCAATGTTGTCTTGCACGTTCAAGTGGGGAAACAAAGCGTAGTCTTGAAACACCATACCCATGCGGCGCTGCTCGGGTGGCATGTGTAAGCCCTTGCGGCTCACGGTTTGGCCATTGAGGCGAATGGCACCGCCTTCAAGATGCTCCAAACCGGCTACGGCGCGCAGAAGGCTGGTTTTGCCACAACCCGATGGGCCAATGAGCACGCCAATATCTCCCGCCTGCAAGCTCAGGCTCACTTGATGAACTGCAGGGCGCGCAGCGCCTGCGTAGCTCATGTCGGCTTGGTCACTCTCTAACTACATGAGCAAATTGTAGAGACTGCCGTCTGCCTAAAATGAAGCGGATGTTTGCTTTACTCAGGATGTTGCCCCGTGGGGCGCTGTGGTGCTTGACCTTGGCGCTGGCTTTGCCGGTGTTGACGCTGCTGGCCTCTTGGTTGGCGTTCAGCGCCACCACGGCAGAAGTTTGGACTCATTTAGCGCAACACGTGCTGCCCGCCTACCTGGGTACCAGCCTATGGTTGTGCCTGTGTGTAGGCGTGGGTGTGGTGCTGCTGGGCACTTTAACCGCCACCACGGTGAGCCTCTTTGAATTTCGTTTTAAGGCCACGCTGGAATGGTGCTTGCTGCTGCCCATGGCGTTTCCGGCCTATGTGGTGGCCTATGCCTACACCGATTTTTTGCAATTCAGCGGTCCCTTACAAAGCTGGATGCGCGAGGTTTGGGGCCTAGAGGGCCGCTTGTTGCCCGAAATCCGCAGTTTGAGCGGCGCGGTGATGGTGCTCACCCTCAGCCTCTACCCCTATGTGTACTTGTTAACGCGCACGGCCCTGAGCCAGCGGGCAAGCCATTTGATGGAAGCGGCCCGCCTCATGGGGGTTTCACTTCCTATGCGCATTGTTCGTGTGGCGCTGCCCATGGCGCGTCCGGCCATTGCCGCAGGCGCCGCCTTGGCTTTGATGGAAACCTTGTCGGACTTTGGGGTGTCGAGCTACTTTGGCATTCAAACCTTTACGGTGGGCATTTACAAAGCCTGGTTGGTCATGGACAACCGCGAGGCTGCGGCTCAGTTGTCCACCGTGTTGCTGGCTTTAGCCGCTTTGGTGTTGATGCTGGAGCAGCGTGCGCAAGCCCGGTTGCGCTTTGCGTCCAGCCGCGCCGACCGCAAAGGTCAGGAGTCCAAGCCCTTGCAACTTGATGGCACCCAAGCCGTCGCGGCTTGGGTGGTGTGCTTGGTGCCTGTGGTGTTGGGGTTTGTGCTGCCTTTGTTGTTGCTACTAAGGGCCTTGTGGGCGGGGTGGGATGGCCTTGACATTGGTGCAGCACGGTTTTACCAATGGACCTTCAACAGCTTCAGTCTCGGTTTGGTAACTGCCGTATTGGCTGTGGCCATGGCTTGGATGGTCACGGCACAGGCCCGCTTGCACCCGGGGCTGGCTACCCGTTGGGCCGAGCGCACGTTGGGTTTGGGGTATGCAGTTCCTGGCGTGGTGATTGTGGTGGGCTTGTTGCTGCCTATTGGCTGGCTACAAACGCATTGGCCTTCCGCAGGCGTGGGGGGCTGGTTAACGGCCTCTGTATTGGGGCTGATTTGGGCGTATCTGGTGCGCTTTGTGGCGGTGGCCCTGCAATCTTTGAACAGCGGTTACGCGCGCATCCCCCCCAATTTAGACGACAGTGCCCGAATTTTGGGCGTGTACGGCTGGCATTTGATGTGGCGCGTTCATGCCCCGTTGCTTGCGAAACCGGCTTTGGCGGCGACATTGCTGGTGATGGTGGACGTCATGAAAGAGCTGCCCGCTACTTTGGTGCTGCGCCCCTTCAATACCGACACCCTAGCTGTGATGACCTACCAACTCGCACGAGATGAACGTCTTGCCGAGGCTTCATTACCTGCGCTTATGTTGGTGTTGGTGGGCTTGCTGCCGGTTATTTTGCTCAGCAAGGCGCTTAAAGCGGACCGTGACGAGTGAGCTGTATAAACTCAATCCATGCCTGCTCAAAAAATCATCATTGACGCCGACCCCGGCATTGGCGGCGCCTTAGCGCTTGTTTTTGCGATGGCGCACCCCGGATTGGACTTGGTGGGCATTTGTTCAAGTTATGGGCATGTACTGGCCCCTACAGCGCTGCGCAACGCGGTGTATTTGTGCTCTTTGGCCGGACGAAGAGTGCCCGTAGCCGAGGGCGTGAATTCGCCGCTCAAAAAAGCCCCCATGCGGCCCGACCCGGACTTAGAGGGCGAAGATGGCTTGGGCAATATTCCAGAACGACAGCGTATGGCCTACCCGCCTGAGAACCAATCGGCCGCCCGTTTTATTGCCGACCGAGCCGACGCCCACCCTGGCGAGATCACGCTGATCACGCTGGGCCCTCTAACCAACTTGTGTCTGGCGCACCGTCAAGAACCCCTTTTGCACGAAAAGCTTAAGCGCGTGGTGGTTTTGGGCGGCAGCATTGCCAAGGCGGGCAATATGTCCCCGGTGGCTGAGTCCAATATGTGGCACGACCCCCACGCGGCCGACCATATTTTGACCAGCCCCTTTCCCATCACCCTGCTGGGTTTGGATGTGACCGAGCAGATGGTGTTGCGCATGGATCACCTGCGAGACATAGCCCAACACCACCGCTCGCCCCAACCTTTAATGGACACGTTGTTGCACGCCTCGCAATTTGCAGCGGGCTACTACGCCGAACTTGATTTCAATATGGCCATGGAAGAAGCCTTTATGGCCCATGAAGTCATGGCCCTGATGTATGTGCTGCAGCCCGAGTGGTTCACCTTGGAGGCAGGCCGCGTGCGCGTGGCGCTGGATGGCGTGGCTGAAGGCATGACCATCATGGACCGGCACGAGCACCGGGCGTTCCCACAGCCGGGCTGGGAAGCTCGAATTCCCAAAATTCAGGCCGCCATGTCGGTTCAGGCCGACCGCTGTGTGGATTTGTTTGTGCGCACCCTCAAGTCGGCCCAATGGCCGTCCTCCGCCCCTTTTTAAACCATCTTCATTCTTTTTTGGGTATATCAAAATCCCGAAAATGTAGTTTGTAATCTAAAGGCTCTGCCCTAAAGTCCCCCGCCATGTACTTCTACACCGATTTTGATCGTGCGTTTGTGCGCACCCGCGCGCAACAGTACCGCGACCAGCTTGAACGCCACCTCAAAGGTGAATTGGGGGCTGATGAATTCAAACCCCTTCGTTTGCAAAACGGCTGGTACATCCAACGCCACGCCCCCATGTTGCGGGTGGCGGTGCCTTATGGCGTGCTGTCTAGCGCACAGGTCAGGGTGCTGGCCCGCATTGCGCGCGAGTTTGACCAACCCACCCACGAGGTGTTTCAAGGCGCTGTGGCGGCCCAAAACCGTTTGGGCGACATTCAGCTGCGGGATGGCCAGCGTATCGGCAGCAGCCTGACCACCGGTTACGCCCACTTCACCACCCGCCAGAACGTGCAGTTCAATTGGATTCCCCTAGAACGCAGCGCCGACGTCATGGACCTGCTGGCCACGGTAGACATGCACGGCATTCAAACCAGCGGCAACTGCATCCGCAACACCACCACCGACGCTTTGGCAGGTATTGCCCCCGACGAGGTGGCAGACCCCAGACCCTATGCCGAACTGATTCGCCAGTGGAGCACGCTGCACCCAGAATTTGCGTTTTTGCCTCGCAAATTCAAAATTGCCATCATTGGCGCGACGGAGGACCGTGCAGCCATTGCTTGGCACGATGTGGGCCTGCAGCTGGTGAAGCCTGAAGGGGTTTTGGGCTTCAAAGTGCTGGTCGGCGGCGGCATGGGGCGCACGCCGGTCATTGCCACCACCATTCGTGAGTTTTTACCTGCACAACAACTGCTTAATTACCTAGAAGCCATTGTTCGGGTTTACAACCGCTGGGGTCGGCGCGACAACATTTACAAAGCCCGCATCAAAATTTTGGTCAAAGCCGAAGGCCAGCGCTACATCGATGAGGTAGAGGCTGAGTTTCAAGACATTTTGCACAAAGATGGTGCACTACACACCCTCACCGACCCAGAAGTCGACCGCATGTCCGCGCTGTTTGCTGCGCCCACGCAGCCTTCCAACGCCAACCTTGATCCTGATGTGCCAGCCCACGCTGCCATAACCTCGGCAGAACACCCCGCTTACAGCCGCTGGCTGGCACGTAATGTTTATGCCCATCAAAACCCCGCCTTGCGCGCTGTGACCTTGTCGTTCAAGCGCTTGGGCCAGTACCCCGGTGACGCAACGGCCGATCAATTGGATGCGGTGGCCCAGTTGAGCGAGCAGTTCAGCGCGGGCGAAGTGCGCGTGACGCACGACCAAAACCTCATGCTGCCTTGGGTGCATGCGGCAGATCTGCCTGCTGTGTGGCGCGCCGCCCAGCAATTGGGCGTGGCCAAAGCCAATGTGGGCTTGCTGACCGACATGATTGCCTGCCCCGGTGGCGACTTTTGCGACCTGGCCAACGCCCGCTCACTCCCGCTGGCCGAGGCCATTTTGGCGCGCTACCAAGACCTGGACGAGCTGGACGACTTGGGCGTCATAGACCTGCATATTTCAGGCTGCATCAACTCATGCGGGCACCACCACAGCGGCCATATTGGCATTTTGGGTGTGGATAAAGATGGCAAAGAGTGGTACCAGGTGACCTTGGGCGGCTCAGACGGCGCGGCTATCAGCGGCGCTCCTACCCCAGGCAAGGTGGTAGGGCCGTCTTTTTCTGCGCACGAAGTGCCCGACGTGGTGGAAGCCATTTTGGACACCTACACCCAATACCGCTTAAGCGGCGAAACCTTTATGGCGTCTTTGCGCCGTTTGGGGCTGGAGCCCTTTAAAGCCGCCGCTCAGCTTGCCCGTCAAGCCACGGTGCCGTCTAAGTCAGAGGAGGCATCGGCATGAACTCCCAACTCAAGTTGCTGGTATCCAACTCCAGCGAAGCAAGCGCTGAGGTTGCTGAAGCTGGCGTGCTCATCTTGGCCAACGACGCCGATCCACGTGCAGCAGACCTGGCAGGCATCACCTGCATTGAGCTGCAGTTTCCTAAGTTCACCGATGGTCGGGCCTTCAGCCAGGCATTTTTGTTGCGCCGTCGGATGGGTTTTCAGGGCGATATTCGCGCCAAGGGTGATGTATTGGTGGACCAATTGCAGCAAATGGTTCGTTCAGGCTTTTCTTCAGCCGTATTGCGGGCTGACCAAAACCTAGACACCGCTCAGCGCCAGCTGGACCGCTTCGCCAGCTTTTACCAAGGCGACGCGGTGCACTGGAAGCCCCACTTTGCCAGCGCCACATGACCCCAGCGACGCAACTGCACGCCCGTCCAACTGCCACCTTCGATGCCAAGCTGTCGCACAGCCTAAGTCTGGTGCACCAAGCGGCCGCTCTGGGGCAGGTCAGCCAAGCCAGTAGCCTGGGCGCGGAAGACATGGTCATCACCCACCTGATTACCCAGCACCAGTTGCCCATAAGGGTGTTCGTGCTGCAAACAGGGCAACTGCACCCCGAAACCCTGCAACTGCTGAGTCAAGTGCAGTCTTGGCCCGGCCTGCAACTGGAGGTGTTTGAACCCAACCCCACCTCGGTGGTGGAGTTTATAAGCCGCGAGGGGCAAGACGCTATGTATAAAAGCATGGTGCTTCGCAAAGCGTGCTGCCACATTCGCAAAATGGAGCCCTTGGCTCGTGCGCTGGCTGGACAGTTGGCGTGGATTACAGGTTTGCGCCGCGAACAATCTGATGCCCGCGCCGAGGTGCCCGACATAGACCGCAGCGCCCAAGAAGCCGACCCCACACAAGCTCTAAAGTTCAACCCCCTTGCCGACTGGAGTTGGGGCGACGTGTGGCACTACATTGCCGCCGAACAAGTGCCCTACAACCCCTTGCACGACCAGTTTTATCCCAGCATTGGGTGCGCGCCCTGCACCCGCGCCCTCAGCCTGGGTGAAGACTTTAGGGCCGGGCGCTGGTGGTGGGAGCAAGAGTCTGCCAAAGAGTGCGGCCTGCACGCCCTATGAACGCTAGCAACCGCACCGAACTGCACCGCCTGAGCAACAGCCATTTGGATGCGCTGGAAGAAGAAACTATTTATATATTGCGTGAAGTGGCAGCCGCCTTTGAGCGCCCAGCCCTGCTGTTTTCAGGAGGCAAAGACTCTTTGGTCATGCTCAAGTGCGCCGAAAAAGCCTTTGGGGTGGGCCGCCTGCCCTACCCCTTGCTCATGATCGACACCGGCCACAACTTTCCCGAAGTGACCGACTTTAGAGACTTGAGAGCCCAAGAGCTGCAAGCCCAGCTGATTGTGCGCAGCGTGGAAGACTCCATGAAACGCGGCACCGTGCGGCTGGCCCACCCTGAAGAAAGCCGCAACGTCCACCAATCCGTCACGCTGCTCGAAGCCATTGAAGAATTCAGGTTTGACGCCCTCATTGGCGGGGCGCGGCGCGACGAAGAAAAAGCCCGTGCCAAAGAGCGCATCTTTAGCCACCGCGATTCATTTGGCCAGTGGAACCCCAAGGCCC
>CAMAWQ010000021.1 GCA_945862005.1 Hylemonella gracilis
ATGCGTCGGCGATGCGTTGGGCAGCCGGATCGGCATGAAATATATAGGTTTCAAGCCGCACCTCATGGGTGCTGGCGTCTATGGCCTGCACCATGGCAGCAAACAGCTCACCCCCCCCCTGCAGCAAGCGCACTTGGTGGCCCTTTTGCGGGACTGGGGTACGCGGGTTACGCAGGCTGGTTGACATGGGGAAGCGCAAATTCGGCAATCAGCGGCAAATGGTCAGACATGCGGCGCCACGCCCGACCCTTTGGAATGTGCACGCTTGTAGGCTGCATGCCTCGGGCGTAGACGTAATCCAACTGCACCAAAGGCAACTGAGCGGGAAACGTGAGGTGCTGAGAAGGCTGCCAAGACTTCAGGCCGAAGCCGTGCATCATCAAGCGCAGCCGCTGCCCCCAGTCGTTGAAGTCGCCAGCCACCACCAAGGGGGCATCGGCTGGAATTTCGCGCTCAAGAAATTGCCCCAACTGCCGCACCTGCCGCACGCGACTGGCCGGAATCAAGCCCAAATGCAACACCACGATATGCAAGGGACGCGCTTGCGCATCGGTATGAAAGTTCACCTCTACGTGCAGCAAGCCACGTTGCTCCAGAGCATGATCGGACATGTCTTCGTGCTGATGTGTCACTACCGGCCAACGAGAGAGCACCGCATTGCCATGCTCACCGTGGGTGGTAAACGCATTGGTACGGTATACCGCCTCGTAGCCTTCAGGCGCTAAGTACTGGGCCTGAGGCTGGTCCGGCCAATGTTTGAAGTACCCTGCCAACTGTTTATGGTGCCGCCGCACTTCTTGCAAGCACACGATGTCGGCATCAAATTGCTCCACCGCATGTGCAAGGTTGTGAATTTCAAGGCGCCGTTGCAAACCCACGCCGCGAACCCCTTTATGGATGTTGTAGGTGGCAATACGTAGCGTGTTCACGCTTGATTCAATTCGGTAAAGGGTTGGAAATGTGATACCCGCATTGAGGCATATTAGCTAAGTCATAGTTGCTATGGGTTGCTAAGTGTTGGGAGACCCTCCATACTCAGGCTTGAGCTCGTGTTTGATAATTGGTCAATGACCCCACAGCAACTTTTTGAGCAAGCGCCCAGTTGGCGGCAGTTGTGGTTTCATGACACTTTGCCATCGGACTTTGGTGAAGTGCTTCCGCTATTTCTCAAGCAGCGCAGCCACGAATTTTTGCAAAGCGTGCCCACCTTGCTGAGCCCCACTGAGCACCAAGAACTTAACGCCTGGTATTGGTCTGTCGAGGGGCAGGAGGTGTTGAGCCTTGCTTGTGAGGCTTTGTGGCAGCAAATGTCTGCTTATGCGCCGCAAGCCCAGCCGGCGCACGATGCGCGGCACGCTATGTACAAGGTGCCTGCGGCCGCACTGGCTTATGTCCATGCTGAGCAAGTATCCGGCTGGGAGCGCGTGGGTGTGCTGGGTGCTTTACTGCACGACCATGGGCGATGGCCCGAGGAGCGGATTTACGGGGAGCCGCAACAAAGCCAGTTGCACGCGCAAATCAGCTTCATGCTGGGCCAAGAATGGCTCAGGCCTTTTGACATGCCACTGCCTGTGCGACAGCATATTTTGTTGGCGGCATTGCGACACACGGCTGGCGCTGACGCCACAGACCCCATGCCACTCAAGCTCACGGTCAGCGCAGACCGAGACCAGCTGTACGGGGCAGAGTTTGTGCTGCGCTTGGTGCACCACATCGAAAAAAAGAATGGTGACTTTGGTAGCTTTTATGGCGAGAACCAAGCCCGATCAGTGCTGGACAAAATTCACCACATGGCGCTCAACCGTCTGCCCGGACCGTTGTTTAGCCAACCTGACCATGTGCACACTTTGTGGCAACACTCGGTTCAGTTTTTATTACTGGCGCACAGTCACCAAGAGGGTTTTGTGGAGTTGTTTGCCGAGCGCTTGAGCAGCCGCTCTTTTACACCGGAAGATTTGGTGCAGTGGCATGACACGACCCAAACCTTCTTGAGTGCACATGCACAGTCGCAGCGCACGGTGTTGGATGAATTGACCAGCTTACTGTCTGCGCAACACATTGCCCCAGAGGCCGACTACCGTACTCGCACGTTTGAAAAACTCTTGCATTCCCCCGAAGCTGAAAAACACCGGGCTTTAGCTGCCGCCTTAGCTTGGGCCAACCACCACCGCCAAGTGCATGACGCAGCTGAGGCGGATCAGCTTAAGCAATTGACCCAAGTGTTTGCAGATGATGCGCTGCTGAGCTGCATGCTCAGCAAATTGACTGCGAGCAAATAGCCCGGGGGTGGTTTACTCGGGCTTGATATTGAGCCGCCCGACCACACGCGTCCATAGGGCCTGCTCAGCCCTAGCAGCCTCTAGCAATTCGGCAGGGCTACCAGTTTTAATCAGCAAACCTTGTTTGGCAAAGTTGGCCTTAACCGATGCATCGTTTAGGGCAGCATTGATGGCCGCACGGTAAGACTCCACTAAGGCGGTGGGCATGTTGGGCGTGCCCCAAATGGCAAACCAAGGGTCCACTTGATAGTCCTTAACGCCCAGTTCATGCAAGGAAGGAATGTCTGGAAAACCGGGGTGGCGCTCTTTGAGGCTGCCGCCCAATATGCGGATGCGCCCCTGGGCAGCCCAAGGAACGGCCACTTGAATGGGCAAAAACATGGCAGGCACTTGACCGCCCACAAAGTCGTTGACTGCAGGGGCAGAGCCTTTGTAGGGAATGTGCTCCAAATCAAAACCCGCCATTTGCTTGAGAAGCTCCATCATCAAGTGGTGGTGGGTACCGTTGCCAGGCGATGCATACATGTGCTTAGGGCCCGCCTTGGCCCAACTGACAAACTCGGCAAAGGTTTTGACGTTGGTGCTGGCATGCACGCACAAGACAAATGAACTTGATGTGGCTTGGGTAATGGGGCTAAAACCGCCTAGCACATCAAAGTCCACATTTTTATAAAGCAGCGGCAGGGTGACGGTGGTGGCTGGCACCACCATAAGCGTGGCAGGGTCGTTAGATTTAGCCACTGAAGACATACCGATCAAGCCCGAAGCGCCCACGCGGTTTTCTACCACCATGCTCATGTCTAAGCGCGCAGCAACTATGGGGCCAATAGCACGAGCAATAGTGTCGGGCGTGGTGCCGGGGGTTAGTGGCACCACCAATTTGAGTAATTTGCTTTGCGCAAACGCGGGGCGCATAGAGACAGAAGCCAAAGCGGCGCAGGAAGCCAAAGTGGCGTTAATCAGATGACGACGTGTGATGCTCATAAATCTTTGCCTATTGTTGACGGACTACTCTTTAAATAATGAAGCTCAGTAGGCCCATTTGCCCCAGTTCAAAAGCGTCCAGCACCACAGTGCGGCTGGCAATGCGCAAGCCTTCGGGGCGAATTTCCAAAATGTATTGGTAGCTGCCCACATAGGTGCGAATGTCTTGGTCTCTGCGGTGGCGGTACACCACAAAATTGGCCTGAGCACCCACGGCGGGCTGATCGCCATAAACCCAGTCGGTGATGCGCACATTGCTGATGATCCGGCGGGTGCGCGAGCGGGGAAACTCGGCATGCGCCTGCGGGTCTTTAAGGCGCACCACTCGCTCACGAATGCGCTGAATGTTGTCGGCAATCATGAACAAGGCTTCTCCGGGCTTGGCGTTGGGTTCGTCGTTTGAAGGCACCATGTACTGAGCCTTATCGGTCAACAGCTCCAGCCAGTCGTCCAACTGCCAAGCATCCAATAAGGCTGCCTCTTGGAACAAAAAGTCTTCCACATCAGATCGGTGGATGTTGTCTAAATTGAGCATGCATTACTCCTCAAATGTGGGGGCCATCAATTCGTGCCAGCGCAACCAAAAGGCACGCAAGTGCAATTCATCGGTATTGAGTTGCTCCTCTACCTTAGACATGCCGCGTGACATAACCGACCAAGGCACTTCACGGTAGGTAGCCAATCCCTTTTGTACCGACTCCAAAGCCTCCACATCATCAGGGGTGGCAAAACCTCCGGGGCCATAAAAGGTCAAGAAGCTGTCGAGGCGAATAGCGCGCGCCTTGGAAGTTTCTTCCACCGGTCCCAGAGCCCAAGCTCGCACTTGCATATGGTCTGCGGCTAAGGGGTGAAAGGTGCGAATGGTGATGGATGAACCATCGTTGAGCACCAAGTTGGGAAACACGACCAAATTGCGGTTGGTATCGGCCACGCGAGTGGCGCGCGCTTCGCCCAAGCGGTCGACCAATTCGGCACGGATGCGCTCTATTTCAGGCTTGGCTTCTTCGCCATAAAGCGGTATCCACTTAGCCACGGGCCGGCCACGGAAATTGATGTTGTCGATCACCGCGTGTCCATTACCCAGCGCTTTACCCACTCCGTGAGCAGGCATAAGGTGGCCGCGTTCGGGCTTTTTAATTTCTACACCTGAGCGCTTCATGTAGTTGAGCCAGGTGGAGTGGGTGGTCATGAGGTGGTAGTCGTCAAAGCTGTTTTCAACCAGCAGCTTCCAGTTGGCACGAATGTCGTATTCCTGCGTGCCGCGAATCACTTCCATGCGACCACTGGGAGATTGCTCCACGATGAGGTCGATGTATTCCTTGGCACCAGCCAAATAGTCTTCCAAGGGTTGTGCCTGAGGGTTGAAGGACACAAACACAAAGTCTTTGTAGACGCCCACGTGCGGGGGCTCGGCTAAGCCCAGCTTGGTGGCATCAAAGCTATCGGGATAACTGGCACGACCCGGAACACCGTCGAGCTCGCCGTCACGGTTGTAACTCCAGCCATGGTAAAAGCAAAAATAGCTTTTGGCATTGCCCTCTCGCTCACGGCACACCACGGCTGCACGGTGGCGACAAGCATTTAAAAACACGCGCAGACGGTTTTGACTGTCGCGGCACAAAATTAAGGGACGTCCACAGACCGAGCGGGTTTGAAAGTCGCCGGGCTGGCGCACCTCAGACGCATGGCCTACATAAATCCAGCAGGTATCAAATATGTGGCGCATTTCTGCTTCCAACACCTTGGGGTCAGCCAAAGCCCTGCGGTTGACCTGAAAGTCTTGACCCGCCGGGTTGTTGATGATGAATTCTGAAGTGAATGCTTCGGGAAGGATTTCGTGAGACATGACGTTTGGGTAAGGTGTTTACGAGGACAAGTACTCTTCGCGCCAAAAACCCAAAGCCACTTGGGCGGCGCGGTCTGTAAAGCTGAACAACATGCAATGTGAGTCGGCCTCAAAACGGTAGGTTTCCCAAGGCGGAACCACCAGTACATCATGTGCGGTGAGGTGATGAGTCTGCCCCCCCACCTCCACACGGCATGAGCCCTCAGCCACATTGAATATCGCGTTGTCGGTAGACCGGTAAGCCTGCCCCCTAAAGCCTGAGGGCAACCACTGCATAAATGCCGCCATGGTGGTGAAGGGATAGCCGCCTGTGGCGGGATTGGCGTAACGCAGCTTATAGCCCTGAGCAGCATCGGGGCTTTGATCTGGCGAGGCGGCCAAATGGCTCAGAGCTTGCCTTGTTCTTTCAAACGAATACACCAACAATGGGGGCTGCCCGTCTGTAGCTGCGCGTTGGTGCTGTGTAGGCAACAAGTTGAACCCGTAGGTAGACACACTGGCATCTGCAGAGCAGTGCACAGGGTAGGTGTCGTCGGCATAATTTTCTCGGAAGTGCGCGCCAAACAAACCCACAAAGGGGGTATCCAAGCCGTCCATCCACACTACTGGTCCGTTGCCTAAGTTGCCGTGGTCATGCCAAGCCCATGCGGGAGTGACCACAAAGTCACCCGGTTGCATTTGAATCTTGATGCCATCAACTGACGTGTAGGCGCCCTCGCCTTCCACTACAAAGCGCAGGGCATTGGGCGTATGCCGGTGCGAGGGGGCGACTTCGCCAGGCAAAATAATTTGTAAGCCTGCAAACAAAGAGTTGGTGATGTAAGAGCTGCCACGCAAAGCGGGGTTTTCCATCACCAGTACCCGCCGGTCTGCCTGTTTTTTGCTGATCAGTCCACAGGCCTGCTCCAAGAGCGGGCGTGTTTGGGCATAGGGCCATACGGCGGGCACGCATTCGGAGCCGGGCACCAAGCGGTTGGTGCGCTCCCAAAGCGGCATCAGGCTTAAGGGGGCAATCTGTGCTTTGAAAGCTGCAAGGGCCACTGGATCGTTGACTTCAGGCACATGGAAGCTATGAGGTTGGGGCGCGTTCATGCTTGGGCAAATATGGACGCCTTGCCGCCTGAACCCTGCACCACATCCATGGTCATACTGCCCACGCGCTCAAACTCAATGCGCACTTTGTCGCCGGGGCGGATGGGGCCCACGCCAGCAGGGGTGCCTGCCGCAATGATGTCGCCGGGTTCCAGCATCATGATGTGTGAGGCCAGTTCAATCATGCCGGGAATGTCCACAATCAAGTCACGTGTGTTGGCGTCTTGGCGCAGCTCGTCATTGACCCACAAACGGCCCTGTAATTGCGTGGGGTCTCCCAACTCATCGGCGGTGATGATCCAGGGGCCTACGGGGCAAAAGGTGTCGTAGGCCTTGCGGGCCACGCGCTCTTCTTTACCGCGAACCACAATATCCATGAGGCAAGAGTAGCCAAACACATGCTCTTGCCAACGCTCGCGCGGAATATCGCGCCCGCCTTTGCCAATGATGATGCCCAATTCGCATTCGTGGTCAATTCGGCGCCCCTCAATAGCGGGCAACACAATGGGCTCACCTGCACCACACAAAGATGAAGGAGGCTTAAGGAAAAAACCCAGCTGGTTGGCCTTGACCGTACGGTCCATCTCAGCAGCGTGATCGTGATAGTTGATGGGGTAAGCAATCACCTTGCTGGACCCAGGTACGGGCGTGAGCAATTTAACGGATGACAAAGGAACGCCGGGCAGAGATTTAGCGGACTCCAGAGCGGCGCGGTGGCTGTCAAAACGAGCGATCACGCGGTTCATGCCCACTTGGGGCCATTCATTCACATCCACGCCCAGTAAGGCCGTCACATCGATGATGCGGTCGTCTACCACCAGGCCAATTTGGCCCTGATTAAAGCGTGTCAATTTCAAAATGTTGTCTCCGAAGATTGGGCTTGAACAAGCCATATTTTTCCCTTGCTATGGTACTCTAGGCTCAATAAAACCCACGCTTGACCAACACAAAATAGCTGAGACAACATGAATCATCCCTTTACTTTTTCTATATTTATCAGAAGTTTTTTCTTGTGTTTTTTAGCCTTGATAGGCTCACTTGCTTCAGCCCAAAACACACCCTACCCCACCCGCAACATTACCTTTATGGTGCCCTTTACCAGTGGCACCACTGCTGATGTTTTAGGGCGCTTGCTGGGCTCGAAATTGGCTGAACGCTGGGGCGTGGGTGTGGTCACAGAAAACCGCACAGGGGTTGCAGGGGTGTTGGGTTCAGACGCCGTGGCCAAAGCACCACCCAACGGCTATATGTTTTTGTTCACGGCCACATCGCACGGCACGGTGCCCGCCACACGCAGCAAGATGCCGTACGACCCTATCAAAAGCTTCACACCGGTGATGTTGCTGGGCACTAGCGCCATGTGCTTGCTGATCAACCCCAAAGTACCCGCGCAAAACCTTAAAGAATTTATGGAACTGCTCAAGTCCCAGCCCGGCAAGCTGGACTATGCAAGCCCGGGCAACGGCGGCGTGCAGCACTTGGGCACTGAGCTCTTTTTGCAAGAAACGGGCTTACGTATGGAACACGTGCCTTACAAGGGCGCAGCGGGTGCCATGACAGATTTGGCGGGTGGCCATGTGCAAGCCACCTTAGCCTCTTTGCAAACAGCCAGCTCCTTCATTAACAGTGGCCAACTGCGGCCATTGGCGGTAATGAGCGATGAGCGTTCCAGTGCGTTTCCACAAATTCCATCCATGCGCGAACTGGGCTATCCCAATCTGATTGTGGAAACTTGGTCCGGCATCATGGCGCCAGCGGGCGTGCCAGACGACATCGTGCAAAAGTTCAACGCCGAGCTCAACGCCATCATGCAACTGCCTGAAGTTAAAGAGGCCTTTGCCAAACAAGGTGTGTTGATGGTGGGCGGCAAACCCGATCGGCTAACCCAACTGCTCAACCGAGAAGTTCCCAAGTGGGCCAAAGTGGTGGCCACCGGAAAAATCAAAATTGAATAAGGACTTGTATGAGCATTATTGAAGACTTGGTGATTGCTTCGCGCGTGTGCGTAGAGCACGGCGTGATTGACGCTTACGGACACGTGAGCGTGCGCAGCGAAACCAACCCCCAGCGCTACTATATGTCGCGGGCGATTGCGCCAGAGATGATCACCGAATCCGACATCATGGAGTTTGATTTGGACAGCGTACCCGTGGTACCCAATGGCCCACCCGGCTACAACGAACGGTTTATTCACGGCGAGATTTACAAAGCCCGCCCTGACGTGAATTCCATCGTGCACAACCACTCGCATTCAGTCATTCCGTTCAGCTGCACCACCTGCCAGCTCAAGCCCATCTTTCATATGGCCGCGTTCATTGGCTTGGGTGTTCCCAACTGGGACATTGCAGACGCTCAAAAAGGCACCGACCTGTTGGTACGGAACAATGTTTTAGGTAAATCTTTGGCCGAGAAACTGGGCAAACACCCCGCTGTACTGATGCGTGGCCACGGCTCGGTGGTGGTGGGTGAAAAAATTCAAACCGCTGTGGGCCGTACCGTTTACCTGGACCACAACGCCAAAATGCAATTCCAAGCCATGATGATGGCTGGCCAAGACGTGATGTACATGGCCGATGACGAGGTCATGGCTAATGTGGCTTGGCAGGAGTACTACCGCTCTTGGGATTTGTGGAAAAAGAAATGGCAAAAGAAATTAGCCGAGGAAAAGAGTTTAAATAGTTAACTTCTGTATCATCAGTCGGATAGTTATTGATCCGGAGGATTAAGGCCGGTGGCACTCACAGTTTTGGTGGTTGAAGATTCGCGCAGCATGCGCAAGCTGGCCTGCCAGATTCTTCAAAGCAATGGCTATTTGGTAACAGAAGCTGAAAACGGCCAGCTGGGCTTGGATATGGCCATGAAGCAGCGGCCCGACCTGGTGCTGTGCGACATCCACATGCCCGTGCTGGACGGCTACACCTTTGTAGAAAAAGCACGTGAAGTGAAAGAACTCTTCACCCTGCCGATCTTGATGCTCACCGCCCGCACCGACAAAGAAAGTCTGCGCCAGGCCATGTCTATGGGCGCTGACGACTATTTAACCAAACCGTTCACCCCAGACGAGCTGATGAAGGCGGTGCGTAGCCTAGAGAAAAAACTCTCCAGGCAACAAGCTGACACCGAACAATCACTCAACCAATTGCGCACCGCCATTTTGGCTACGGTGCCGCATGAGCTGCGTACCCCGCTCACCACCATATTGGGCTCCAGCCAATTGCTGGTGCACCGCAGAAAGCGCTATTCAGAAGAACGCCAAGAAGAAATGCTGTTGGGCATTCACGAAGCGGCCACTCGCTTGTCGCGCACCATCACCCGAATGATGGATTGGTCCGAGCTGGTGGCTATGGGCGACGACCCCAGCGCCGAGGTCAACACGGAAATGACCACCGATTTAGACGCCCTGAACCAACGCCTTCAAGAAGATGAGTTTCGTTCTGCGCTGCTGGCCTCTTTGCCACCCAAAGATGCAGAAAACTTTAAAAAACGACTGACCGAAAACCCCGTTCAAATTCGCTTGGGCTCGGGAACCGTGTTATTCGAAACCGAAGACTTGAGACGGGTTATTTTGGAACTGGCATCCAACGCGGTGAAGTTTTCTATGAAAAACATGCCGGTGGGAGTGATTGGCAAACCCATTGGCATAGGTTTGTATGCCATTGAGGTGGCCAATATGGGCCCTGCCCTGCCCCCCGAATTTGTCAAGCAAATTGGGGCTCTGTCTCAATCTAACCGCGAGCAAAACGAACAACAAGGCACCGGCTTGGGTTTGGCCATGGCCACTTTATGGGCCCGGCGTAACAGTGCGCACATTCAATGGCCGCGCACTGATGGCAAACCTACCATCGTGCGGCTGACCCTCAGAACCGACTGACTTTTTCGGCTCCCGTTACTGCTGAATCCCGCCGGGTATTTGGGCGGCAATGGCCCGCAGCTTCTCGGTTTCCACGCGGATTTCTTTCACCATTTGCTCGGGTGTGCTGCCCACCAAGGTCATGCCCATGCCATTGAGCTTGCGCTGCACTTCCGGGTCTGCCAAAGTGGTTCTAACAGCGGCCTGCAAACGGGCTTGTACATCCGCAGGCAAGCCTTTGGGTCCAAACAAGCCCACCCAGTAGGTCAGGTCATAACCGGTTAAACCCGATTCGCTCAGCGTGGGCATATCTGGAAAGCGTGGGTCTCTCACGGCGCTGGTGGTACCCAAAAACCTCACCTTGCCTGCATCAATTTGAGTTTTGGCGGCGCCATCAAAAATCACTTGGCAGACACCGGCCAACACGTCTTGCATCCCCGGGCCAGAGCCTTTGTAAGGCACATGGATCATCTGGGTCTTGGCCATGGCATTGAACAGCTCGCCCGCGAAATGCAAGCCGCTGCCCATGCCTGAAGTGGCGTAGTTGATCTTGTTGCGGTTGTTTTGGGCATAGGCAATGAATTCTTTAAGATTTTTTGCCGGCACCGTGGGGTTGATGACCATCAGCAAACCATAAGTCCCAATCAGAGAAATAGGAGTGAAGTCGTTGATGGGGTCGTAAGACAGGTTTTTTTCTGTGACCGCCATATACGTGTGGGTGCCGTTGGTGGTCATGAGCAGGTTGTAGCCGTCAGGCGCCATTTTGGTGACCGCATCGCTTCCAATACGCCCGCCGCCGCCGGCACGGTTATCTATGACCATGGGTTGCCCCAAGCTTCGCGACATAGCATCCGAAATAATGCGAGAGGCTTGGTCTGAAAAACCGCCCGCTGCATAAGGCACGATGACCTTGATGGGCCGGCTGGGGTAGTTGTCGGCCCAAGCCAGCTGAGCACTCGCCCATACCAAGACCAGTGCACCTAGTTGAAACAGAGATCGCATGTTCTTCACCTTTCTTAGCCAAGCACAATGACAGGAATGTACGAGGACACATTTTTGATGAAATAAGGGGCAGAATCTGCTGTGGTTATCCCTAGGCTGATGCCTAGAAGTAATCGACTGATCGCCTCTAAAATGATTTGCAAATCCATTTAAGGAAGACAACATGCGCCTTGGCTACTTCACCATGCCCCTGCACCCTTTGCATCGGGACACCACTGAAACCCTGCATGAAGACCGCCAAACCATCATCTATGCCGACCAGTTGGGGTTTTACGATGCGTTTGTGGGCGAGCACCTGACCGACAAGGCCGAAAACGTGACCAACAGCCTGTTGTTTTTGGCCACCCTAATTCCCGAAACCCACCAAATCAAACTGGCCAGCGGTACCAGCAATTTGTCGCACTCTCACCCCACCTTAATTGCGTCACAGGCCGCCATGTTTGACCATCTGGCCAAAGGACGGTTTATTTTGGGCATCAGCCCAGGCGCCTTGGCATCAGACGCGGAAGCCTTAGGCATCTTGGACCAAGACCGCAACCAAATGTTTGCCGAAGCCATAGATGTGATTTTGGCCATTTGGGAGCGCGAGCCCCCTTACGACATTGATTTTCCGAACAACCGTTTTAAGGTGTCGACCCGCGTGACCAGCGTGCCCGAAATCGGACGTGGGCAAATGATGAAGCCCTTCCAGAGCCCGCGCCCTGAAATTGTGGGGACGGTGGTGGCCCCCTTTTCAAAAGGGGTGATTGCGATGGGTCAACGCGACTTTCACCCCATGTCCGCCAACTTTTTAATGGCGCATTGGTTACCTAGTCACTGGGCCAACTATTGCGAAGGCAAAGCCAACGTGGGCGCGACCGCACAGCCCCAAGACTGGCGCGTGGCCCGCACCATTTTTGTGAGCGATGATTCGGCCACTGCCAAAACCTATGGCCGAGAAGATGCCCAGAGCCCTTACCGCTATTACTACCGCCAAATGCTCACCAAAATGATGATGTCGAAGCGGCATGTGATTTTTAAGAAGCATCAAGACGAAGACGACAGCCATGTCACCCTGGACCGCCTCCTGGATGATTTGGTCATCAGCGGCACGGTCAACGAAGTGGTGGACCAAATTTTGGCGCTGCGTGAAAACTCCGGTCCCTTTGGTGAAATTGTGTATGCCGGAATGGATTTAGTCGACCCCGCACTAGGCCGCCGCTCTATGGAGCTCATGGCGCATGAGGTGATGCCACGAGTCAACCAAGCCTTGGGCTTGGGCTACCAAACCAATGTAGAAGCACCGGCGTTGACCTTGCCGCAAGAATTGGTTGCTGCATGACCCCCCAAATCTTCAAGCAACTGATGCGTCTGCACCCTGCAGCCGTCAATATCATTGCCACCGGTTTAGCGCCCAATCGCTCAGGCCTAACAGCCACGGCCTTCATGTCGCTGGGCGCAGAGCCCCCTTCTATTGTGTGTGCGGTGAACCGCAACAGTTATTCCTACCAGCAGTTCATAGCCAATCAGTCGTTCAGCGTGAACACATTGAGCATGGACCATATAGAACAGGCTCAAATTTTTTCGGGTCAAAAAGACATCAGCGGTGACGATCGGTTTACCAACCCAGTTTGGAGCCAAGGCTCCACAGGTGTTCCGGTGCTGCAAGGTGCGGTCATCAGCCTAGAGTGCCGTTTGCTGCGCCAATTTGAAGAAAGCACCCACTGCCTGATGGTGGGTGAAGTGTTGGATGGCCACTTTGAGGCCAACGCGTCTCCCCTGCTTTACCGCGACGGCAAGTGGCTCAGCTTGTCTGAGGCTGTAGAAGCCTAGTCCGGCAAAAACAAGGCTTGCAAGTCACTTAAAAAGTCCAAGCCTTGCGTGGTGGGCCTAACATGCGTCCAATCCCGCTCTATCCAGCCTTTGGCCTCAGCTTGTAACAAGGGCTCTTGAATGGCGGTGATGGCCAGCCCCGTACGTTCCGAAAAGTCTTGAATTGCAAAACCTTGCTTGAGCCTGAGTGCATTGAGCATGAATTCAAACGGCAAATCGGCTCGAGCTACCTCGTCATCTTGCGCCAAGGCACCGCCCTGTAAAGCATGTTGCATGTACAAGCGCGGATCGCGCAGCCTGACTTGCCTCACCACTCGGTGCGCAAAACTGATTTTGCTGTGCGCGCCTGCACCAAGGCCCAAGTAGTCGCCAAATTGCCAGTAGTTGAGGTTGTGCCGAGCATGATGGCCTTTTTGCGCGTAGGCCGACACTTCATAGCGCTCTAAGCCTTGTAATGCAGTCAGGTGGGTGATGGCGTCGAGCATGTCGTATGCCACATCGTCCTCAGGCAGTACCGGGGGGTATTTGGCAAAGTAGGTGTTGGGCTCTAAGGTCAGGTGGTAAATGGACAGGTGGGGCGGCTTAAATGCCATGGCTTGATGCACGTCTTGTTGCAGTTGCTCCAGGGTCTGCCCGGGCAAGGCATACATCAAATCTAGGTTGAAGGTGTCAAAACAAGTTGCAACCTCTTCCATGGCGGCAAGGGCTTGGGCACCATCATGCACACGGCCAATAGCCTGCAAATGCGCATCGTTAAAGCTTTGCACGCCCACAGACAATCGCGTCACACCGGCTTGACGAAAGGCTTTGAATCTGTGGGTTTCAAACGTGCCTGGGTTGGCTTCTAAAGTGACTTCGCAGTCGGGTGCCACTTTGAGACGTGCACGCAATTCACCCAACAGGCGGTCTATGGATTCGGGTGCAAACAAGCTGGGCGTGCCACCGCCAATAAAGATACTGTGCACCGTCCGCCCCCAAATCAAACCAATAGAAGACTCTAAATCAGCAATGAGCGCGTTGATGTAGTGCTGCTCAGGCAGTGCTTCTTGTTGTGGTGCGTTATGAGCTTTGTTTTGAGGGAAAGCGCTATGGGGTTGCCATTCGTGCGAGTTGAAGTCGCAATAGGGGCACTTTTTAAGGCACCAAGGCAGGTGCACGTACAACGACAAGGGCGGCAAGCTACTCAGTTGTAAAGCGCCTGGGCGCAAATAGTGCTGAATGTCTTGAGGGGCTTTCACGTACGGATATAAAAACTTACTGCTACATCCACCGTTCACAACCACCGGTCGCGCATCAAACCCACCATGGCCTGTGCTGCTCGACCTCGGTGGCTGTGGGCATTTTTAACTTCTGTGGGCAATTGTGCAAAGGTTTGACCAAATTCAGGAAGCCATATGATGGGGTCGAACCCAAAGCCGTTGGACCCTAAGGGCTCACGGGTAATTTGTCCCACCACCCGTCCCACGGCAATTAAAGGTTCAGGGTCATCGGGTGTTCTGAGGGCCACCAAGGTGCTCACCATGGCGGCGCGTCGGTTGTCTAAGTTCTGCATTTGCTCCAGCAAGGCTCGCACATTGTTGGCGTCGCCCTTGGCGTATCCAAATTGGGTGGCGTAGTAAGCAGTGTCCACCCCAGGCAAACCGCCAAAGGCATCCACGCAGATACCAGCGTCATCGGCTATGGCGGGCAAGCCGCTGTGTTGGGCTGCATGGCGCGCCTTGGCCAAGGCGTTTTCGACAAAGGTTCTAAAAGGTTCTGCGGCCTCAGGTATGCCTAGGTCGCTCTGCTTCATCAATTTCAAACCCAAGGGGGCTAATAGGTCTTGCAACTCCAGCAATTTGCCGGGGTTGTTAGAGGCCAAAACCACGCGATCCATTGCCATGCTTTTTAAATGCGTAAGAGTTGAATGCTCAGGCATTCAAGGCCGCCTGCTGCAGACGCACCAACTCAGAAATACCCTGCTCGGCCAAACCCAGCAGCACATCCATTTCAGAACGGCTGAACGCTGCACCTTCTGCTGTACCTTGCACTTCAATAAAGTGGCCAGCGCCGGTCATCACCACATTCATATCCGTGTCGCAAGCGGAGTCTTCGGTGTATTCCAAATCCAGCAAAGGGGTGCCTTGCACAATGCCCACGGACACCGCGGCCACGTGACCCAAAATAGGCGAAGCGGTTAACTTGCCTGCCGCCATGAGTGCGCTGACTGCGTCTTGAGCAGCCACAAACGCACCGGTAATAGCAGCAGTGCGGGTGCCCCCATCGGCTTGCAATACATCGCAATCTAGGGTGATAGTGCGTTCGCCCAGTTGGGCCAAATTGAATACAGCACGCAAAGACCGCCCAATAAGACGTTGAATTTCTTGGGTGCGTCCCGTTTGTTTGCCCCTAGCGGCTTCGCGGTCGCTGCGGGTGTGGGTGGCTCTGGGCAACATGCCGTATTCAGCTGTGACCCAGCCTTCGCCACTGCCGCGCTTGTGGGGAGGCACCTTATCTTCTACTGACGCCGTACACAACACGTGGGTGTTGCCAAATTCAATCAACACCGAGCCCTCGGCATGCATGGTGAAGTTGCGGGTGATGCGTACGGGGCGTAACTGATGTGCCGCGCGTTGGCCGGTTCGAGCAAACGAAGTCATGGAAATTGCCTTGGGAGTTTGGTGGGGTGCTTTGACATAATGGGACGCTAATACCAGCCTCAACCCATACATCAATCAATGCCAGTCTACAGCATGACCGGCTATGCAAGCGTTCAGCAAAGCATAGGCCCCGCAAGCACTTCACCCTCTGGCAATGGGGTTCATCAGGCTACTGAAACCGTACGTTTAGGGCTAGAAATTCGCTCGGTCAACAGCCGTTTTTTAGACCTGACGTTGAGGCTACCCGATGAATTGCGCGCCCAAGAACCAGCGCTGCGCGAACTGCTGAATACGGGACTCAAACGCGGCAAGGTGGAGCTGCGCATTACCTTAGAAAAAACGGGCGCTAACGATATTCAAGCGCCTGCCGTCCATCTGCTCCAACAAATCCATGCGCTTGAAACACAAGTTCGCAGCGTTCTGCCCAATGCAAGGGGACTGGGCGTGGCTGACGTGATGCGTCTGGCTGGCGAGCAACAGCGCATGGGTCCAGAATCTGGCCCTTTGCTGCTGGAGCTTGCGGGACTTGCTTTAGAAGAGTTGCGCATCGCACGGGGACGAGAAGGCCAGCGCCTCACTGACATGCTGCTGGACCGTACCCAACAGTTGCGCCAACTTTCGCATCAAGCTCAGCCCCTGGTGCCTCAACTGGTGGCGCAGCAAAGACAAAAGTTTTTAGACCGCTGGCGAGAAGCCATGTCTTTAACTGAAGGCTCGACCTTGCCTGAGGCGGCTCAAGACCGTGCACTTAGTGAGGCCACCGCCTTTGCGATTCGCATTGATGTGGCAGAAGAAATCACCCGCCTGACCTCGCATCTGGACGAAGTGGAACGCTTGCTGCGCAAAGGTGGCGAGCTGGGTAAGCGCTTGGACTTTTTAATTCAAGAAATGCACCGCGAGGCCAATACGCTGGGGTCTAAATCTGCAGCTCTGGAGCTCACCCGCATCTCTGTGGATATGAAGGTGCTCATAGAGCAAATGCGCGAGCAAGTTCAAAACATTGAATAATCCCCACACATCATGGAAGTCAACTCGCAAGCCCATTTTCAAGCGCATTTGTTTGTGATTGCCGCGCCCAGTGGCGCTGGAAAGTCCAGTTTGGTGCGAGCCCTGCGCGAAGAAGATGAAAGTTTGCAACCCTCTATATCGCACACCACTCGTGCGCCTAGAGGCCAGGAGGTGCATGGCCGCGAGTATTATTTTGTGAGCCCCAAAGAATTTGATACGCTCATTCAAGCCGATGCGTTTGTGGAATGGGCGCATGTGCACCAGCAGCGCTATGGCACTTCCAAACAAGCTATTGCCGATCAAATGGCCAAAGGCGTGGATATTGTTCTGGAAATTGACTATCAAGGTGCGCTAAGCATTCGCAAGCTGTTTGCCAATGCCTCCACCATCTTCATACTGCCCCCCAGCTGGCAAGAGCTACGCACCCGCCTAGAGCGGCGCGGGGAAGACAGCCCCGACATTATTGAGCTGCGTTTGCGCAATGCGGCGCTTGAGATGGCGCAGGTCTCTAAGTTCGACTTCGTTATAATCAACGAAACTTTTGATCAAGCCCTAAAAGAGCTCCGGTATATAGTGCAAGCTCAGCGGCTGAGGTATTTGGCTCAACGCGTTACCCGATCTGACGTATTTGATGCTTTGCAATTACCCTGACGGTTTTCTCATCTCTTATTCTTTCCCCGGAGAACATTCATGGCACGTATTACTGTTGAAGATTGCATGGAGCAAATTCCCAATCGTTTTGAACTGGTGTTGGCTGCGACCTACCGTGCCCGCATGTTGAGCCAAGGTCATACCGCCAAAATTGAAAGCAAAAACAAACCTTGCGTGACCGCCTTGCGCGAAATTGCGGCTGGCAAAGTGGGCGTCGAAATGCTCAAAAAGGTTCCGGTTTAAAGCGGTTCGCTTGTCTGCCCCCTCTAAAAGCACCGCTCTGCGGTGCTTTTTTGTTTTCAGAGCTATATTTCAGAGGTGAGCACCACCTTACCTGTTCCAGCAAGAAAACCCGTTACTGCGGCACTCGCAGCAGCCAATGCTGCGGCTGCCAGTTTTGCGGCACTCACCGCGCGGCTTGACTACCTGAACCCTTCCGACCTTGACTCGGTGCGTAAAGCTTACAAGTGTGCGGATGAAGCGCACTTGGGCCAACTGCGCAACAGCGGCGAGCCCTACATCACCCACCCCATTGCTGTAGCGGCCCAATGCGCCGAATGGAAGCTAGACGCACAAGCCCTGATGGCCGCGCTGTTGCACGACGCCTTAGAAGACTGCAGCATTACCAAAGCCGAACTGATAGAACGGTTTGGCCCCACCGTGGCCGAACTGGTAGATGGCCTGACCAAGCTGGACCGCCTGCAGTTCAATACCCGCGAAGAAACGCAGGCCGAATCGTTCAGAAAAATGCTGCTGGCCATGGCACGAGATGTGCGGGTCATCCTGATTAAATTGGCAGACCGCGCGCACAACATGCGCACGCTGTCTGATGTGCCCCGAGAAAAATGGACCCGAATTTCTAGAGAAACCTTAGACATTTACGCCCCTATTGCCCACCGTTTGGGTTTGAATCAAACCTTTCGGGAGTTGCAAGACTTGGCCTTTAGGCATTTGCAGCCTTGGCGATATCAAGTGTTGTCTAAGGCCATTGCCAAATCCCGTGGCCGCCGCCGCGATTTGATTAAAAAAGTCCAAAAAGAAGTGCAGGCCGTGTTTGACACCGCGCAACTTAATGTTCGCATGGGTGGCCGCGAAAAAACCTTGTTTTCGGTCTATAAAAAAATGGATGCGCAGCATTTGAGCTTTGCGCAAATTACGGACATTTATGGGTTTAGGTTGATTGTGGACGGCATCACCGAGTGTTACACCGCACTGGGTTTGCTGCATCAGCTGTACAAGCCTCTGCCAGGTAAGTTCAAGGACCACATTGCGATACCCAAGCTCAATGGCTATCAGTCGCTACACACCACGTTGGTCGGTCCGTCGGGCATTAATGTGGAGTTTCAAATTCGGACCGAAGACATGAACTTGGTGGCCGAATCGGGTGTGGCGGCGCACTGGCTGTACAAATCCAATGAGCACGAAAGCGAAACATCTGAGCGCTTGGGCACCCAGTGGTTGCAATCTCTGCTGGACATACAAAAAGAAACCCGAGACGCTGCCGAATTTTGGGACCACGTGAAGGTCGATTTGTTTCCAGATGCCGTTTATGTGTTCACACCTAAAAGCCGCATCATGGCCTTGCCCAAAGGGGCTACGGTGGTGGACTTTGCCTACGCCATTCACAGCAATATTGGCGACCATGCTGTGGGGGCCCGCATCAACGGCATTGCCTCTCAGCTCAAGCAAGAGCTGCGCAATGGCGATGTGATTGAGGTGCTGACCGAAGGCGACTCTATGCCTAACCCCGCTTGGATGAGCTTTGTGCGAACCGGTCGGGCGCGCTCCAAGATTCGCCACCATTTGAAGTCGCTGGAGCAAACCGAATCCCAAACCTTGGGTGAAAAACTTCTGATCCAAGCGCTCAGGGCCGAAGGCATAGAAAGCATCCCCAGTTACAGCCCCGAGGAGCCTAGAGCGGGCATATGGGACAAGCTGTTGCGCTTTACGGGCAACAAACATCAAGCCGAACTGTTGACCGATTTGGGGCTGGGTAAACGCATTGCAGGCATTGTGGCCAAACGCATTGCCACCCTAATGGCCGAGCAGGGCAATAAGCCTGATGCCCTGCTGTTAACGCGTGAACGTTTTACTTCTGCATCGCACGCCACCAGTGTGCTGATTGCCGGCAGCGAAAACGCCTCTATTCAATTTGCCGCCTGTTGCAGGCCCGTGCCTGGTGACCCGATCAGAGGTTACTTGGGCCGTGGCGAGGGCCTCATGATTCACTGCGAAGACTGTGCCGTGGCCCAAAGACTTAAGCACAAAGACAAAGAACGCTTTATTCCGGTGGAGTGGTCTGAGACTCTTGTGCGCCCATTTGAAGTGGGTATTTCGGTGTTGGTTCAAAACGGCAAAGGCGTGTTGGCTCAGGTCACCGCGGCGTTGGCTAAAGCTGAGGTGGACATTGCCCACATTGATATGGGCCAAGAGTCTGCGCAAGTCACCACCGAACTGAGGTTTGTGGTGGCTGTAAGAGATGTGGCGCACCTATACAACGCCCTGCGCAGCTTAAAACGCAGCTCTTCTGTGATCAGCGCGGAGCGCAGCAGATCGCACCACAACCCTAAACCTGCATCTATGTCAGTCAGGGGCGGGATAGGTGACCTGTAAAACCTCTACTTCTTCCATGCCCACTGGGGTTTGCAGTTTGACCACATCATCCACCCGTGCTTTAAGCAAAGCCCGTGCGATGGGCGCAACCCAGCTCACCTGCCCTTGCAAATTGTCGGCCTCATCCACACCCAAAATGGTGATGGTGCGCTCCTGACCCGCAGAGTCGGCGTAGCGAACCGTGGCGCCAAAAAACACTTGGTCTCGCCCAAAGTGGGCGCTGGGATCGGTGACCTCAGCAATTTCAAGCCGCTTGGTTAAAAAACGAATACGGCGGTCAATTTCACGCAAACGCTTTTTGCCGTAGTGGTAGTCGCCGTTTTCTGAACGATCGCCATTGCTGGCCGCCCAATGCACCACCTCCACCACCTTGGGACGCTCATGGTCCATCAACTCCATAAGTTCCTGCCGCAGGCGTTTATAGCCTTTTGGGGTGATGTAGTTTTTGGATCCCGCAGGCAAAGGCGCGGCTGAGCCTTCGTCTTCTTCATCTACAGATTGGGTGAGTGCATTCATGTCAAAAAGGTTCTGACCAAGAAAAAAACCTGCAATCTCTTGCAGGTTTTTAATGTTGGTGCGGCTGGCAGGAATTGAACCCACGACCCCTTGGTTCGTAGCCAAGTACTCTATCCAACTGAGCTACAGCCGCTTTTGGAAAGCGCGGATTCTAACATGCATGTATTTGAATGGTAGGGCGTGAGGGGCTCGAACCCCCGACCAAGGGATTATGAGTCCCCTGCTCTAACCAACTGAGCTAACGCCCCAACCGAAGAGACACATTGTACGGATGTGCGGCCAGGCACCAGTCCTACTTGGACTGGCTCAGCGCCGAGCCGACCAGCTTAGACGTGATGTCCACAATTTGAATCATGCGGTCGTAAGCCATGCGGGTGGGCCCAATGACGCCCAAGGTGCCCACAATTTGCCCATCCACTTCGTAAGGCGAGCTGACGACCGAAAGCTCTTCGTAAGGCACGATTTGGCTCTCGCCCCCAATGTAGATACGCACCCCCTCGGCCTCACCGGCAATATCCAGCAGGCGAATGAGCTGGGCTTTTTGTTCAAACAAATCAAAAGCGCGGCGTAAATTGCCCATATCGCTGGAAAAGTCGGTTACGGACAACAAGTTGCGCTCTCCCGCAACCACCACTTCATCTTGGGCTTGGCTCATGGCGTCGGTTCCGGCGTTCACGGCCGCTTGCATCAACGACGCAATTTCAGATTGCAGGGTTTCGACTTCGTGCTTCAGCCGGTCACGTACCTTTTCAATGGTGAGGCCCATGTAATGCGCGTTCAGGTAATTGGAGGCCTCGATAAGTTGCGTAGTGCTGTAATCCATTTCGGTAAAGAGCACACGGTTTTGCACATCGCCCTCAGGCGACACCAAGATGACCAAGATGCGCCGCTCAGACAGACGCAAAAACTCAATATGCCGAAACACCGAGGCACGGCGTGGGGCCACTACCACCCCCACAAAATGCGACAAGTTGGACAACAACTGAGCGGCATTAGAGATGACCCTCAAGGGTTGGTCTGGCGCCAAACTGGGGGCAGCAATGGCTTCGCGCTTGGCGGTGAGCATGGTGTCTACAAACAAGCGGTAGCCCTTGGCAGTGGGCACGCGCCCGGCAGAGGTGTGGGGGCTTGCAATCAGACCCAGTTCTTCAAGGTCCGACATCACATTGCGGATGGTGGCAGGAGAAAGCTCTACACCCGACGCGCGTGAGAGCGTACGGGATCCTACAGGTTGCCCTTCGGTGATGTAGCGTTCCACCAGCGCTTTGAGCAAAAACTTGGCACGGTCGTCCAGCATGAAACCATTTTAATGATGTAATTTGCGTATGCAGACCCCATTCCATCAGGTTGCGCTATTTGGCAAATACCCTTCAGCAGGTCATGGGGGTGCAGTTTCTGCATCCAGCTCCGGCCCCGCACTTGAAGCCATTGCCAACTTTTTAATCAAACAAGGCTGTGAAGTGGTGCTTGAAGCCCAAACAGCCAGCCACACAGGTTTAAAGGGTTACCCCGTATTGGACGTGGCAGACATTGGGCGCCAATGCGATTTGGGCTTGGTGGTGGGCGGCGACGGCACCATGCTGGGCATAGGCCGCCAACTGGCTGCCAATGGCTTACCGCTTATGGGCATTAACCACGGTCGCTTAGGGTTTATGACCGACATTCCCTTCAATAATTTTGAAACGGTGCTCACCCCCATTCTTCGGGGTGAATTTGAGCAAGACATTCGCAGCATCATGCAAGCCAAAGTGTGGCGCGAGGGTAAGTGTGTGTTTGATGCCTTGGCCATGAATGACGTGGTGGTGCATCGCGGCACGTCTACCGGCATGGTGGAGTTGCGCATCACCGTCAACGACCGTTTTTTGGCCAACC
>CAMAWQ010000022.1 GCA_945862005.1 Hylemonella gracilis
CGGCACCCACCAAACCGGCGCGATCTAGGGCAAACACCACGGGCAGATTTTGAATGGCCACGTCGTGCACCAACTGGTCGTAGCCCCGCTGCAAAAACGTGGAGTAAATGGCCACCACAGGCTTAAGACCTTCGCAGGCCAAGCCTGCAGCCAAGGTCACCGCATGCTGCTCGGCAATGCCCACATCAAAGTAGCGTTTGGGAAAGCGCTTGTGAAATTCCACCATGCCCGAGCCTTCACGCATGGCAGGGGTGATGCCCACCAAACGCGGGTCTTTTTCGGCCATGTCGCACAACCATTGCCCAAACACTTGGGTAAAGGTGGTTTTAGGCGGGCTTGAAGGCTTTTGCAGCCCCACAGAGGGGTCAAATTTTCCGGGGCCGTGGTAGGCCACGGGGTCGGCCTCTGCCAGCTGGTAGCCCTGCCCTTTTTTGGTCACCACATGCAGCAGCTGTGGGCCCTCAAGGTGCTTGAGGTTTTCTAGGGTGGGAATTAAAGACTCGAGGTCGTGTCCATCAATAGGACCGATGTAATTGAAGCCAAACTTTTCAAACAAGGTGGCGGGTACCACCATGCCTTTGGCTTGCTCTTCAATGCGCTTGGCCAATTCAAACAAGGGCGGCGCGCTTTTAAGCACCTGCTTGCCCATGTTTTTGGCGGCCGAATAAAAGCGCCCACTCATCAGTTGAGCCAAATACCGATTCAGCGCGCCCACTGGCGGGCTGATGCTCATGTCGTTGTCGTTCAGGATGACCAACAATTTGCAATCTTCCACGCCCGCGTGGTTGAGCGCCTCAAAGGCCATGCCCGCCGTCATGGCGCCGTCGCCTATCACGGCAATGGCATTGCGGTCTTCACCCTTTTGCCGCGCAGCCAAGGCCATGCCCAGAGCAGCGGATATAGAGGTGCTCGAGTGCGCGGTACCAAAGGTGTCGTATTCGCTTTCGCTTCGACGTGGAAAACCCGAAATACCCCCCAACTGGCGCAGGGTAGACATGCGGTCGCGCCGACCAGTCAAAATTTTGTGGGGGTAAGTTTGGTGCCCCACATCCCAGACCACGCGGTCATAGGGGGTACGAAACACATAGTGCAAGGCGATGGTGAGCTCTACCGTACCTAAGTTAGAGCTCAAGTGCCCACCAGTTTGTGACACGCTTTCAAGCAAGTAAGCGCGCAACTCTTGAGACAAAGTGTGCAACTGCTGACGCGACAGTTTGCGCAAATCTGCAGGGTCGTTGATGGTTTGCAGCAGTGGGTAGGTCGAAGTCATAGGGAACATCTTATTGAAATTGGCAATCGGGTGAAATTAGGGGTTTCAGTGGGTTCTTTGAACCACCCAATCCGCCAGGCCTCTTAAATGATCGGCGTGGTGCACCCCCAAGGCTTCCAAAGTGACCAACGCTCCATAGGCCTCTTGCCGCAACGCGTCTGCCAAAGCCCTAGAGCGCTCTAAGCCCATCAAAGCCACATAGGTGGGTTTGTCATGGGCAGCGTCTTTACCAGCGGTTTTGCCCAAAGTGCTGGAGTCGGCGGTCACGTCCAAAATATCGTCCACCACCTGAAAGGCCAGCCCCAAAGCACGGCCTAAAGTCTGCAGGCTGTTCCAAATCGGTTCGGCCACCTCAGCGCAAGTGGCGCCCATCAACACACTGCACTCCAGCAAAGCACCCGTTTTCAAGCTGTGCATATGGCGCAACTGAGCTTCATCGAGTTGCAGGCCCACGCTGGCCAAATCAATAGCTTGGCCGCCAGCCATGCCCCTAGCGCCCGAAGCACGGGCGAGCAAGCCACACAAGCGGGCTTGCATGATCAAGGGCACATGATGCTCGTCCTGAGTGATCAGCTCAAACGCCAAGGCTTGCAGGGCGTCTCCCGCCAGCAATGCAGTAGCTTCACCCATATGCACATGCACCGTGGGTTTGCCGCGGCGCAATACATCGTTGTCCATGCAGGGCATGTCGTCGTGCACCAAGGAATAAGCGTGAATCAGCTCCACAGCACAGGCGGCCCTTAAAGCGGCCTGTGCATTGCCGCCCAGAGCTTCGCAAGTGGCCAAAACCAGCAAAGGGCGCAGCCGTTTGCCGCCATCCAACACGGCGTAGCGCATGGCGGCAGCTAAAACAGGAGGGGCATCTTGCCCCACCCAGGCAGACAAGGCTTCCTCAACCTGCTGCAAGCTGGTTTGCACCCAAGGCGCAAAACTCTGGCTCACGCGGCAGGGCTCCAAGCTTTGAGCACCCCGTTGTCCAACACCTTCACCTGCTCTTCCACGGCCTGCAGCTTGCCCCGGCAAAACTGCAACAAGGCCGCTCCGCGCTGATATCCACCGAGTAACTGATCTAAAGGCATATCGCCAGACTCCAGCTGAGCCACCAGCTGTTCCAACTCGGCCAGGGCAGCCTCATAGCTGGCGGGGTCAATAGAACTTGCGGGTACAGATGTGGGTTCTTTTTTTGAATTTGTAGCCATCTGTGAATGATAAGTGCTCCACCTGAGGGTACAATTTACTGCTTCATGGCAGTTGTGTGACAGCGACTGCTTTTTTTGTTTTATACGCCATGTGCGATCTCCCTGTGGGGAGTCTTTAGGTCAGGTCCTCCATGTCTGATTTAAGTCTTCAACTGCAGCAGGCCCAAAGCCAACTTCCAGTTTCGAGCTATTTCGATGAAGCCTTGTTCCAGCGCGAGCTGGAACACTTGTTTACTCGCGGTCCGCGCTATGTCGGGCATGCCGCTAGCGTGCCTGAAATAGGCGACTTCTACGCCCTGCCCCAAGAGCAAGAGGGACGAGCGCTGGTTCGCACCGCCCAAGGGGTGGAGTTGGTGTCCAACATTTGCCGCCACCGGCAGTCCATCATGCTCAAAGGCCGGGGCAATTTGGGCCAACAGCAGCCTGGCAGCTCGGGCGGACACATTGTGTGCCCTCTGCACCGCTGGACCTATGCTGCCAACGGACAGTTGCTGGGCGCTCCTCACTTTGCCAACGACCCCTGCCTGAACCTGCGCAACTATCCCTTGCAAGAATGGAATGGCTTGTTGTTTGAAGACCAACGACCTAGCGTTGGACGCGATATTCATGCCGACCTCTCGGGCATGGGGCCTCGCGCTGAACTCGATTTTTCAGGGTACACACTAGACCGCGTAGAGCTGCATGAATGTGAATACAACTGGAAGACTTTTATCGAGGTCTACCTTGAGGACTACCACGTGGCGGCCTTTCACCCAGGCTTGGGCAACTTTGTCACGTGTGACGAGCTGCAATGGGAGTTCAAACCCCACTATTCTGTTCAAACCGTGGGCGTGTCCCGCGCTTTTGGGCAACCAGGCTCCGATGTGTACAAACGCTGGCACCAAGCCTTGTTGAACTACCGCGGCGGCCAACTGCCCGAACGCGGTGCCATTTGGCTCACCTACTACCCGCACATCATGGTGGAGTGGTACCCCCACGTGCTGACCGTGTCCACATTGCACCCTGTCAGCCCGCAAAAAACGCTCAATATGGTGGAGTTTTACTACCCCGAAGACATCACCGCCTTTGAGCGCGAGTTTGTACAAGCGCAGCAGGCCGCCTACATGGAAACCTGCCTTGAGGACGATGAAATTGCTGAGCGCATGGATGCGGGCCGCCAGGCCTTGTACCGTCGAGGCGACAACGAAGTTGGCCCCTACCAAAGCCCCATGGAAGATGGTATGCAGCACTTTCACGAGTGGTACCGCCACGCCATGCGCGGCGCCCTTTAAACCCGGCCAAGCCTCAACATGCAATCTTTATGGATGGTGCTGGGCGCCTTCCTGTTTGCCTCCATGGGGGTGGGCGTTAAGTTTGCGTCTGCAGACCTGCATGCGTTTGAGCTGGTGTTTTACCGAGGGGTGGTGAGCGTCCTGATCATGGGCGTGCTCCTGCGCATGCGCCGCACCCCCATCTTGACCCCAGTGCCAGGCATGCATGCGTGGCGCAGCTTGGTGGGCGGCTTGTCGCTCACGGCTTGGTTTTATGCGATTGCCCATTTACCCTTGGCCACCGCCATGACGCTGAATTACATGAGCGGCATTTGGGTGGCGGCCTTGCTAATTGGCGGCTCACTGCTCGTGATACGCGACCGCCCAACAAGTCCACCAGCGGGTCAATACGCCTTGTTGGCGACTGTGATGGCGGGTTTTATAGGCGTGGTGCTCACACTGCGCCCCACCTTGGAATCCAACCAACTTATGGAAGGCCTTATTGGCCTGAGCTCTGGCCTATTTGCCGCCCTGGCGTACATGCAAGTCACCGCTCTAGGGCGGGCGGGCGAGCCCGTCACGCGTACCGTTTTTTACTTTGCGCTGGGCACATTGGTTACAGGAGCCCTAGGCGTGGCCGCGGTGGGTGGACTGACCCCTTGGAGCCAAATGGGCTGGCAATCGGCCGCATGGATTGTGCCCATCGGCGTCTTGGCCACAATGGGCCAGTGGTGCATGACCCGCGCCTACGCCCGCGGCCACACCCTGGTAGTGGCCAGCCTGCAATATTCGGGTATTGTGTTTGCCGCCTTGTTCAGCCTGATGGTTTTTGGCGATCAAATTCCATGGGTCGGCTGGCTGGGAATGGCGCTGATTGTGAGCAGCGGTGTAGCCGCCACCGTGCTGCGCGAACGCACTCTGCCCGATACTCCGGCAGAAGAACATTGACCAGGTGCCCCCCAATGAACCCAACTGCTACGCCACAAAAGTCTTACACCACCCTCATCAACCCGCAAGAACTTCAAGCCTTGATGGCGCAGCCGCATCAGCCCCATGGCTTGATGGTTTTTGACTGCAGTTTTGAACTCATGAAGCCCGCAGAAGGCGATGCGCAGTTTGAAAACAGTTGTATTCCCGGGGCTTTGCGCGCCGATTTAGACCGCCACCTCAGTGCCAAGGGCTACCCTGGCACCGAACCTTTTAACGGTGGGCGCCACCCCCTGCCTGCGCCGCATGCGTTTGTGCAGTGGCTGGCTGCCTGCGGGTTAACGCCCAACACCCAAGTGGTGGTGTACGACCGCCAAGGCGCCAACTACTGTGGTCGCCTGTGGTGGATGCTCAAATGGTTGGGGCACGAATCCGTAGCGGTATTGGACGGCGGGCTACAAGCCTGGGAAGCCGCAGGTAGCAGACTAGCCCGCGGCGACCTGACCCGCGGCAACCCGACCTGCAGCATCGACCCAGCACCCGAAATTAAAAACATAGATCCCCAACTGCTGCAGCGCCCAACGCTGGCGAGCGTGGTTTCTACCGAAGCAATCGCCAGCTCCATCACCGCCCGCAACCCTTTGACGCTGGTGGATGCACGTGCCCGAGCCCGCTACTTGGGCGAGGTAGAGCCCTTAGACCCCGTGGCCGGACACATTCCCGGCGCGCTTAACCGTCCGTTTCAGCAGAACTTGGCACCTGACGGCACCTTCAAAACCGCAGAAGTGTTAAGGCAAGAGTTTCTAGAGCTGCTCGATGGCCGCGACCCTGCCACCGTGGTGCACCAATGCGGCAGCGGTGTCAGCGCCATTCCCAACTTGTTGGCAATGGAAATTGCGGGCTTAGGTCGCACGGCGCTGTACCCGGGCAGCTGGAGTGAATGGTGCAGCGACTCCAGCCGACCTGTGGCTAAGGGTTAAAAAAGTTGAGGGGTATCTTGGCGTAAGCCACGCCATTCGACTCAGCTGGTGGCAAGTTGCCAGCACGGATGTTGATTTGGATGGCAGGAAGTATCAGAACCGGCATCTCCAAAGTGCTGTCGCGCTGATTTCTGAGGGCTACAAAGGCCGCCTCGTCCACTCCGTCGTGGGCATGGATGTTGTGCGCCCGCTGGTCTGCCACCGTCGTTTCAAAGGCAATAGGCCGGTCGTTAGGCGGGTAGTCATGGCACATGAACAAACGCGTGTTGGGTGGCAAACTCAATAAGTGGCGAATAGAGGCATACATGACTTGCGCATTGCCTCCCGGAAAATCACAACGCGCCGTGCCCACATCGGGCATAAACAAGGTGTCACCCACAAAAACAGCCGTTTCGGAAGCGCCATCTTCCACTTGATACGCCACATCGGCTGGCGTATGGCCCGGAACCCACAAGACCTTAAACCGAAGCGACCCCAGCTCGAAGGTGTCCTCATCAGCAAACAAATGGTCAAACTGCGAACCGTCAGGTAGAAAGCCAGCGCCCAGATTGAACACCCCTTTGAACACCTGCTGCACTTGGGTAATGTGCTCTCCAATGCCGATACGCCCGCCCAACTGAGCCTTGAGGTAAGCCGCAGCAGACACATGGTCGGCATGGGCATGGGTTTCCAAAATCCACTCCAGCTTTAGGTTAAGCGCTCTCACCCTATCGACCACACGATCCGCTGTGGTGTGTAGGGTGCGCCCTGATTTGGGGTCATAGTCCAAAACCGAATCGATGACGGCGCCTGCACTCCCGGCACCTTGGTGGACCAGATAGGTCACTGTCCAAGTCGCTGGATCAAAAAAAGATTCTATTTGCATGGCTGGAATTGCTGGACTCATCAAACCTCCTTGAAAACGCAATGGGGTGAACTATCATGGTTAACTTTCGTATATTATATGATTTTATATTTTGTTAAAGACTTAACTGTTAACTATGGAAACCTCGTCTCCGACTGACGCTACCCATCTGCGAGCCCTGCATGACTCAGCCGAACAGGCTTGCCGCCTCATGAAGGTGCTGTCCAACCGTGACCGGCTCATGATCCTGTGCCAATTGAGTCAAGGTGAACTCAGGGTCGGAGAAATCGAAGCCCAACTGGGCATCGTTCAACCTACGCTTTCGCAGCAGCTCACCGTGCTGCGGGATGAAGCTTTAGTCAGCACACGCAGAGAGGGTAAGAACATTTATTACCAACTCTGCAGCCCCCAAGCCACGGCGGTGATTGGGGTGCTTTACGCACAGTTTTGCCCACAACCGGAGAACCCCGCATGACCATCGACTGGAACCATTTCACCCCTTGGGCCGCTTTGGGTGGCGGCGTTTTACTGGGTTTAGCCTCGGCCCTTTTTATGCTGGTCAATGGGCGCATCTTAGGGATCAGTGGAATATTGGGGGGGCTGCTAGGTGCCCTATCAAACCGTTGGTTTCACAAAAAGACCTCAGCCTTTTCAGATGCCGGTTGGCGACTGTCTTTTTTGGCGGGCTTGGCCGCAGCGCCTTGGCTGCTGGTCTGGCTGGCCCCCGCAAGCTGGATACCACAACCCCGCATTGAAGCCAGCACGACCGTGATTGTGATGGCCGGGTTGCTGGTGGGCCTTGGCACGCGCTACGGCTCGGGCTGCACCAGCGGCCATGGCGTATGCGGCTTATCCCGGCTGTCACCACGCTCTTTAGCGGCCACCCTCTGCTTTATGGCCGGTGGCTTTTTGACCGTCTATGTTGTGCGCCATCTGTTCTAACCCATTGCCAGGAGATACCAAATGCATCGCTTAACCGAATTTGCTGTGGGCTTGTTGTTTGGATGCGGTTTAGTGCTTTCGGGCATGACCGATCCGGGCAAGGTGATTGGATTTTTAGATGTCACAGGGCTTTGGGATCCCTCCTTGGCCTTGGTCATGGGTGGAGCCATTGCGGTGGGTGTGTTGGGTTTTGGATGGGCCCGTCGCCGCAGCACCAACTGGTTGGGGGGCGATTTGCGTCTGCCCCAAACATCCCAAATTGACGTCCGCTTGCTGGCTGGGTCTGCCGTGTTTGGAGTGGGCTGGGGACTGGCTGGTTTTTGCCCAGGACCCGCGTGGGTCAGCATGGCAGCGGGCAACTCCCAAGCCCTGATTTTTGTGATTGCCATGGTGGCGGGCATGGGGCTATTTGAAATATTGGAATATTTCAAGGACCAAATAAAAAGCCAAACTAAGGGCCAGTCATGAACCTGGAAGGGCATTGGTGGGCAGGCGGCATCACCCTGCTCATCATGTTGGGCTATGAAGCCCGTTTGATCTTTCTGCAAAAGCAACACCCCGACCAGCTGGCGCGCAGCGCCCATGCCGCCTTGCGTGAAGACTGGCTCACTGCCGTCTCCGCGCAAAAAGGCTCAGAAATTCTCGCGGTACAAACCCTTCGCAATTCGGTCATGGCCGCCACGATGACGGCATCAACTGCTGTTCTCGGGCTTATCGGCTCCGTGACTCTGGCGTTTCCCACCCTACACAATGCCAACAGCAGCGCCCCGAATTCAGACGCTTGGTTCCAAGTGGCCCTTTTGTTGGCATTGATGCTCTTGCTGTTTGCCTCTTTGGTGTCGTCCACCATGGCGGTTCGCTTTTACAACCATGCAGGGTTTGTGGGTGGTATGCCGGTGGAATCTGCACAAAGACAAAAATGGAATGTGTTGGGTATCCGTTATGTCCGTAGGGCTGGTCTGCTGTACAGCTGGGGCATACGCCACCTCATCATGGTGGCGCCCATCTTGGCATCTATCGTTCATCCTTACGCTGGGCCTGCTGCTGCGATAGTGATCGTCTCCGCCTTGTACGTATTTGATCGAACCGATATTTCTAACCCTCTTTAAACCCAATTATTCAAACTATGAACCGTCACATTGCACTTCTCTCTATGGCGCAGGGTCTGTTCATGACGAACAACATCACCTTTATTGCCATCAACGGCTTGGTGGGCTTAAGTTTGGCTCCAGCTGCTTGGATGGCCACCTTACCCGTCATGGGGTATGTGGTGGGCGGTGCGCTGTCCACAGGCATAGTGGCCAAGTCTCAACAGCGGTTTGGGCGCCAAGGGTCGTTCCAACTGGGCTTGTTGGTTGCGTTGTTGTCCGCTGGCTTGGGTGCTTGGGCTGTATTGTTGCAATCTTTTTGGTTGTTGGTGATCGCCACTTTTGTGGCGGGTTACTACAGCGCAAACGGGCAGTTGTATCGTTTTGCGGCGGCTGAATTGTGCGCGTCAGATTATCGAGAGAAAGCCGTCTCGCTGGTGATGGCGGGTGGGCTGATGGGGGCGATTATTGGCCCCAACTTGGCCATCAAAACCAAAGATATGGCGGGCATGCCTTTCGCTGGGGCCTACATGGCTTTGGTAGTCATTGCCTTGTTGTCTATGGGGGTCATGAGCTTCATCAGATTCCCACCGCCGCCTGCCTCGTCAAAAAACGAGGGCCTTGGACGCCCCTTGAACGTCATCATGCGTCAGCCTGTTTTTGTGGTGTCTGCCATAGCGGCCGCTTTGGGCTACGGCGTTATGAATCTTTTAATGGCAGCAACGCCACTGGCCATGCAGGTGTGCAGTTTTCCTTTTGAGGACACGGCCTGGGTGCTGCAATGGCATGTGATTGGCATGTTTGCACCGGGGTTTTTCACAGGGCACCTGATTAAAAAGTTTGGGGCTCTCCCCATCATGGGTTTAGGTGTTCTGCTCAATTTGGCCTGTATAGGCATTGCGTTGTCCGGAGAAAACCTGCATCAATTTTTATGGGCTCTCTTTTTGTTGGGGGTAGGTTGGAACTTCTTGTTCACCGGAAGTACAACCCTTTCCATGAAGGCCTACACTGCTGAAGAAAAAAACAAAGCTCAAGCTGCCATCAATTTTTGTGTATTTGCAACCATGGCCGTCACCTCATTTGCATCAGGTGCCTTGGTCACCACCCAAGGCTGGGCTTGGCTCAACTGGGGTTCTTTGGTACCCGTTCTGATCACCGGAGCTGGGCTCGTGTGGCTGGCCAACAAACAGTCAGCGGCCACTAAACCTTTATAGGCGACAGGCTTGAATTGAAGGCATTTTCTTTAATGCCCATGTACCGCAAAACCCACTGCACTCACCAACCCAATCCCCACAGCCAGCCAGCAGATTTGAGCCAGAGTCTCGCTCAGGGACAGACGTTTTTGCAGCTGGGGGATTAAATCTGCCAAGGCCACGTAAATAAAGCTGCTGGACGCCACCACCAAAAAGTAAACCAAATAGTGTTTCAGGCTGTCCACCAGCCAGTACCCCAAAAGACCGCCTAAAGCTGTGATGGAACCAGCCAAGGTGACCTTAAGCAAGGCTGCTCGGCGGTTGGATGAGGTGTGGCGCAGCACTGCCAAGTCACCCATATGGTGCGGCACCTCGTGGGCCAAAACCGCCAACGCAGCCAAACAACCCAATCGCCAGTCGGCGATAAAGGCCGACGCAATCAAAATGCCGTCGCCAAAGCAATGCACGCTGTCTCCGGCCAATACCGCCCACCCACCTGAGCCGTGGTGGTGCGCGCCGTTGCCCTGATGTTCTTCATGGCTGTGGCTATGGATGTGACTATGGCTGTGACCATGTTCGTGCCCGTGGTGCCAAAGCTCGGCTTTGTCGAGCAAAAAGAAAAACACCAAACCCAGCAGCAGTGTCACAAACAGCTGCTGGGGTGGCGCAGCACTTTCGAAGGCCTCGGGTAGCAGATGCAAAAAAGCAGTGCCCAACAGGGCACCAGCTGCCAGGCTCAACATGTGCTGGGTATAGCGGGCCAACAGTCCAAAGCTTAAGGCTGCGGCCAGCCATACGCTGCCGATACCGGCAGCTAGGGTACCCAGAACAATCGAAAGCAGCGTCATGCAGTCAGGTTAGACCACGCCCTGTGTTTTGAACCAAGCTAAGCAGCGCTTCCAGCCGTCATCCGCAGCGGGTTTGCGGTAGCTGGGGCGGTAGTCGGCATGAAAGGCGTGGGGCATCTCGGGGTACACCACGATCTCGCTAGCCTGTGACATTGCGGGACCTTGCTTGAGGGCAGCACGCATTCTTTCCACGCTGTCCAGAGGAATGCCTGCGTCAGCGCCGCCGTAAAGGCCCAGCACCGGCGCGTTGAGTTTGCCAGCAATATCCACAGGGTGCACGGGGGTGAGTTCAGTTTGCGCGCCGACCACGCGGCCATACCACGCCACACCGGCCTTGATTCTGGGCTGATGCGCCGTGTACAGCCATGTGATGCGACCACCCCAGCAAAAGCCGGTAATACCCAGACGGTTCAAGTCGCCGCCGTTTTGAGCGGCCCATGCCACGGTGGCGTCTAAGTCGCCCATGACCTGACGGTCCGGCACCTTAGAAATGATCTCGGCCTGCAGCTTGGCGAATTCGGTGTTTTTGGCGTCGCCCTGACGGATAAACATTTCGGGCGCAATAGCCAAATAACCTTGGCGTGCAAAACGCACGGCCACATCGGCAATGTGCTGATGCACACCAAAAATTTCAGAAATGACTAACACCACGGGCAAATTGGTTTTGCCTGCAGGGGCTGCACGATAGGCGGGCATTTTGAAGCCCTGCACGTCAATGGTGACCTCACCCACGGTCAAACCATCGGTTGGGGTGGTAATAACAGTTTGCGCCTCAATCGGCAGCACCGACACGGCAAAGCCCACGCCCAGAGCCGCTTTAAGGGCGGTGCGGCGGCTGGCGCCGGCTTCGGTGCTGGAGCCTGGCAACAGCGAGTCAAAGTCGTTTTGAGAATCTTGGTTCCACATAGGGGTACTCCTTATATTTAGTAAGTAGGGTTAAGTTAAAAGCTGGCTTTTAGGCAAATGGGGATTTGCCAAGCCAGTTTAGGTGACTTCTGGGGCATTAGATGCTGGGTTAATGTGCTTGTTCCCAATTCGGGCCCACGCCCACTTCGGCAAGCAGGGGCACTTTAAGCTGCGCTACCCCAGCCATCAGGCGCGGCACCTCGGTTTTGACCCAGTCCACCTCGGTCAGCGGCACCTCAAACACCAGCTCGTCGTGCACCTGCATGATCATTTTGGTTTGCAGCTGGCGGGCGTCGAGCTCTTGCTGCACCTTCACCATACTCATTTTGATCAGGTCGGCCGCTGTGCCCTGCATGGGCGCGTTGATGGCTGCGCGCTCCGCACCGCTGCGGCGCGGCCCGTTGGGAGAGTTGATTTCGGGCAAGTACAGGCGCCTGCCAAACACCGTTTCCACGTAGCCCTGCGCTTTGGCTTGCAGCCGCGTGTCTTCCATGTACTGTTTCACGCCCGCAAACCGCTGAAAGTAGCGGTCTATGTAGTTTTTGGCCGCCGTGTTGTCAATGCCTAAGCTTTTAGCCAAACCGTAGGCGCTCATGCCGTAAATCAGTCCGAAGTTGATGACCTTGGCATAGCGCCGCTGCTCGCTGCTGACGTCGCTGGTGGGCACTCCAAACACTTCGGCTGCGGTGGCGCGGTGTACATCCATACCATTATGAAACGCCAGTAAAAGCGCCGCATCTCCACTGATGTGCGCCATGATGCGCAGCTCAATTTGCGAATAATCCGCGCTGGCAATCACGCAACCATCAGGTGCCACGAAGGCTTCGCGTACGCGCCGCCCCTCTGGAGTGCGAATGGGAATGTTCTGCAAATTAGGGTCGTTGCTAGACAAACGCCCCGTCACCGCCGTGGCCTGCCCGTAATGGGTGTGCACCCGACCGGTTTTAGGGTGCGCCAGCTGAGCCAGTTTGTCGGTGTAGGTGCCTTTGAGCTTGGACAGGCTTCGGTGTTCCAAAATTTTGGCAGGGAGCGGAAAGTCTTCGGCCAGTTTTTCGAGCACTTCTTCGTCGGTACTGGGCGCACCCGTGGCGGTTTTTTTAACGACCGGCAAACCCAGCTTGCCAAAAAAAATCTCGCCAATTTGTTTGGGGCTGCTCAGGTTAAAGGGTTGGCCCGCCAGCTCATGCGCCTGAATTTCGAGTTGCAAAATTCTCTGGCCCAGCTCGTGGCTTTGATTGGCCAAGGTGGCGGCATCAATCAACACGCCGTTGCGTTCAATTCGGTACAAGGCTTCTGAGCTGGCAATTTCCAGCTCATAAATAAAGTGCAAGCCGCTTTGGTTTTGCAGCTGCGGCCACAGGAGCTGATGCACCGACAAGGTTTGGTCGGAGTCTTCGCAGGAATATTCCGCCGCCTTGGCCACATCCACCTGCGTAAAGGATATTTGATGCGCACCTTTGCCGCACAAATCTTCGTAGTTGATGCCCTTGCGTCCCAAATGGCGCTCCGCCAAGCTGGCCAAGCCATGGGGGCGGTGCACTTCCAGCACATAGCTTTGCAGCATGGTGTCGTGCACATAGCCCTGAACCTCAATACCGTGGTTGGCGAACACATGGCGGTCGTACTTGATGTGCTGGCCTAACTTGCGGTGCGCGGGGTTTTCCAGCCAAGGTTTCAAGCGAGCCAACACTTCGTCCCGCGGCAGTTGCACCGGCGCGCCTGGGCCGCTGTGCATGAGCGGCACATAAGCCGCGTGGCCAGGCTCTAGGCTCCAAGAGATGCCCACAATTTCTGCCTGCATTTCATTTAGAGATGTGGTTTCGGTGTCCACCGCCACCAGGTCGGCCGCCAAGAGCTGCGGCATCCAACGCTCCAAATCGGCCCACTCCAAAATCGTGTCGTAGTGCCTTGGGGTGTCGTGGTCAAACAAACCTGCGGACTGCACGGGTTCTGGCAGATCAGCTGGAGCAGAGCTTGCAGATGGCGTTGCAGCGGTCGCAGTTATGGATCGCGCCAGGCCTTTAAAACCAAAGCGTTCATAAAAGTCCCGCAGGGCCTCGGTTTGGGGCGGGTGCAGCGTGACGGCCTCAAGCTGGGGTAGGCCCTGCACGTAGGCATTCAGGTCGCAATCGGTTTTGATGGTGAGCAACTGCCGCGCCGTGGGTAACCAGCTCAGCGCTTGTTTGAGGTGTTCCGCCACGGCGCCTTTAATCAAATGCGCGTTGGCAATGATGCCTTCTAAAGAGCCAAACTCCGCCAGCCACTTGACCGCCGTTTTGGGGCCCACTTTGGGCACGCCGGGCACGTTGTCCACCGCGTCGCCCACCAACGTTTGGTAATCGATCATGAGGTGAGCGGGCACGCCAAACTCAGCTTGAACCCCCGCCACATCGCGCCGTTTGCCGTTCATGGTGTCGACAATGGTGATGCGATCGTTCACCAACTGCGCCAAGTCTTTGTCGCCGCTGCTCACCACCACATCCAGCCCCTGCTGGGCAGCAATGTGGGCCAGCGTGCCAATCACGTCGTCAGCTTCCACGCCGGGCACATCCAGCACGGTCCAGCCCATCAGCCGCACCACCTCATGGATGGGCTCAATTTGGGCACGCAGATCGTCCGGCATGGGAGATCGGTGGGCTTTGTATTCGGGGTACAGGGCATCACGAAACGTGGGTCCCTTGGCATCAAACACGCACACCGCAAACTGCGCGGGCACGTCTTTGCGCAAGCTTTGCAGCATGTTGACCATGCCGCGTATGGCTCCGGTAGGCGCGCTGGCGGGGTCGCCGGGCACGGCCCGCAAATCAGGCATGGCATGAAATGCCCGGTACAAATAACTCGATCCATCCACCAGCAACAAGGTGGCTCGTATTGCGGATTGTCCGTCGGACTGTTCGGCGGGAGTCAGTTCTGAAAGCAGGTCGGACATTAAAAGTGTGGCTTAGTGCTGCGCTAGACCCTGCATTGTGCCCCGCTGGTGGTTGGCCCCGGTTTTACAATGCTCCCCATGCGAACCGACCTCACCCTCTAGCCATGGCCGTGTTCACCACCGTCTCATTTGATGAGGCCGCCCAACTCCTGAAAACCCTGAACCTAGGTCAGTTGCAGCACCTAGAGGGCTGCCAGGGCGGCATTGAAAACACCAACTATTTTGCCAGCTCCGACCAAGGTGAGTACGTGCTCACAGTTTTTGAGCGCTTGAGTTTTCAGCAGTTGCCGTTTTACCTTCGGCTTATGAAGCATTTGGCAGCCCAGGGCATTCCTGTGCCCGATCCCGCAGCCGATCGGCATGGTGAAATTTTGCACAGCCTGCACGACAAACCGGCTGCCGTGGTGAATCGGCTTCAGGGCAAAAGTGAACTCACACCCCAAGCCAGCCACTGCGCCCAAGTGGGCACCATGCTGGCGCGCCTGCATTTGGCGGGCCGCAGCTACGACCGCCATCAGGGCAACCTGCGCGGCTTGGCTTGGTGGGAAAGCACCGTGCCCGTGGTGCTGCCCCACCTTACCCCGGATCAGGCCAGCCTGATTCGTGGCGAACTGGCCTACCAGCAGCACATTGCAGCGTCTTCTGCCTACCAAGCGCTGCCTGTGGGGCCCATTCATGCCGATTTGTTTCGAGACAACGTGATGTTTGTCACCCCTGAAGACGCTCCCGCTCAGCTCACTGGCTTTTTTGATTTTTACTTTGCGGGCGTGGACACCTGGCTGTTTGATATCGCTGTGTGCCTGAACGACTGGTGCATCGATCTGGCCACCGGAGTGGCCGACGAAGCGCTCAGTCAAGCCTTTTTGCAGGCCTATGGGGCGGTGCGTGCGCTCAGCGCTGCCGAACGACAGCTTTTGCCCGCCCTGCTGCGCGCAGGTGCCTTACGGTTTTGGACCTCACGCTTGTGGGACTTTCATTTGCCGCGCGAGGCCTCTATGCTCACCCCACACGACCCGAGCCATTTTGAGCGGGTTTTGCGCCAACGCATCCATCAGGCCGCGCATGCCCGCCACTTTCTGACCTGAACTCCTAGACTGTCTAACCTTATGAAACTCAATCTTGTTCCTGCACGTACCGGCTGGCTATGGGTTACCGAAGGTTTAAAAACCTTTCGTCGCCAGCCGCTGGCCCTCTCAGGTTTGTTCTTTTTGTTCATGATGGCGGTCACGCTGGTCAGCATGGTGCCTTTGGTAGGCAATGCGCTGGCATTTGCGCTGCTGCCTGCGGCCACGCTTGGACTCATGGCGGCCAGCAAAGAGGCGTCTCAGGGCAACTTTCCCATGCCTTCCATATTAGTCAGTGCGTTTCGCGCCGGGCGCGAACAAGGCCGGGCCATGGCGATTTTGGGTGGCATCAACGCCGTGGGCATTTTGGCGGTGCTGGGCGCCTCAGCTTTGTGCGACGACGGTGCTTTTGCACGGCTTTACTTATTTGGGGGCACCGTCACACCCGAGCTTGTCGAGAACACCGGCTTTCAGCAAGCCGTGTGGTTGGCTATTGCGCTTTACCTGCCTTGGTCGCTGCTGTTTTGGCATGCCCCTGCACTGGTGCACTGGGGTAAGGTGTCGCCTTTTAAAAGCTTATTTTTCAGTTGGGTGGCTTGCCTGAACAACTGGCGCGCTATGACAATTTACATGATGGGCTGGGTAACAGTGTTCTTGGGCATAGGCGTGGCATTGATGCTGGTTGCCATGGCGTTTAACGACCCCTCGCTCATGGGCAGCATGATGTTTGCCGCCACTCTCATTTTGGCGGCCATGTTCTTCAGCTCGCTTTACTTCACTTTTCGAGACAGCTTTATTTTGGACGATTTAGACGTTCAGGCTTAGGTCAAACCAGTTAAACCACCTGCTGCACCCAGGAGGCAAGGCTTACTCTGTCGGCTCCAGCTCTCTGCGCGGCGCGTTAGGGTTCAATGCCGTCTTGAGATGTTCGATGCTGCGCTCTATCAGCCCAAGATCTGAGGGCGGGAGCTTGTAGAACGTCTTGATGAGGTCTAGCGTGGTTAGCGCCAATTCGGCAGCACTTTTAAGTTCGCTCACATTGGTCCTATCTGTGCCGTCTTGGCAGGGTGTTGTAACTTTACAGACAAGTCATCTTGCATGACTGGTTTTTGAATCAATATTACTTTAGGTCTAGTGTGTGACATTTCCATTTTTATCACTAAAGTCCTCATGGTCGAAGTGGTGAAACCATGTCACGTCTTTGAGCGCGCGTGGCTGCCAGGCTGGATCAATGAAAAAGTTTCCTTCGACTGCTTGGCACCTTTGCCAGCAGCGCTGAAGACATAAAGCTGTCAGATGGCTGCGATCACCTGAATCTCCACCATCAGTCCAGGGTCGGCTAAGTGGACCACCTCCACCATGGTGCTGGTGGGTAAGTTGGTTTTGAAGAACTCCTCTCGGGCAGCCACGATTTGGCGGAATTCACGCATATCTGTGGTGTACACCGTGGTCCAAACGATGTCTGAGAGGCTGCCGCCCGCGGCAGTTAAGCAGGTCTCGATGTTGCGAATGCACTGGCGGGTTTGCTCCAGCATGCTGCCTGCGCCCACCTGTTGGCCCTCATTGTCGCGGGACACCTGCCCCGATACAAAGATCATGCTTTTGGGTTGATCGACACGCACAAAGTGGTTGTAAACAGTTGCGCGCACGTTTTTAAGGCCGTCGGGGTTACCACGGGTGATGGGCATAAGGAATCCTTAAATCAGTCAGATGAAATGTTGGCCGCCTGAATGATGGCTGACCAGCGCTTTTGGTCGTCCAAGGCCGCAGCGGCAAATTGCTCTGGTCGGTTACCGATGGGCTCGTAGCCCATTTGCAACAGACGCTCACGAACATCGGCCTGGGCCAATATCTTGATAACTTCTGTAGCCACGCGGTCCACCACTGGCTTGGGCGTGCCTGCTGGAAACAGCAAAGACTGCCAATTCAGGGCCTCATAGTCACGCAGACCCAGCGCCTCGTTGACCGTGGGTACGTCGGGCAAAGCAGGCGAGCGGCGCATGCCTGTCACAGCTAAGGCGCGAACCTTTTCAGACTTGATTTGCGGCAGAGCGCCCTGCATGCCCGAGACCATGGCTGGGATCCGGCCTCCCACAAGGTCGGTGAAGGCCGGTGGCCCACCTTTGTAAGGCACGTGGGTGATCTGGATGGAAGCCATGCGTGCCAGCATCTCGCCGGCTAGGTGCTGCATGCTTCCCACGCCTGAGGATGCGTAGTCAATTCGACCCGGGTTGGCCCGCGCCTGCGCCACCAGGTCGGCAAGCGTTTTGCCGGTAAAGGACGGTCCAACCACCAGTACGTTGTGAGAGGCTGTCAGCTGGGTGATGGCGGAAAAGTCGCTCACTCCGTCAAAGGGCCTGCGTTTGCTCACCATGGGCGCGGTAATGGTGTCGATAGCGCCCAACAACATGGTGTAGCCGTCAGGTGCTGCAGTCTTCACAATCTCTGCGCCCAACATGCCTGCCGCACCAGGTTTGTTGTCCACCACCACCTGCTGGCCCAAAGCCAAGGAGAGTTTTTCTGCCACATAGCGGGCAATGGTGTCCGAACCGCCTCCAGCAGCCTGAGGCACCACCAGCCGTATGGCTTTACTTGGAAAGGTTTGGGCCCAAAGCGGCCAAGAGGCTGAACCGAGCAGGCTGGCAGCGGCTGAACCCAACAACAGTTTTCTTCTGGATGTCTGAACCATGCATTTCTTTCTCAATAACGAATTAAGACGGGTAACCACTGCGCTCCCGTCAAATACCCCTTAAATGGTTTTGAGCCCCGGCAAGATGCGCAGCGCGTTGCCGCGTTCAATGGCAGCCAACTCCGAGCGGGTGAAGTTGCGGTCGGCCAAGCCTTGGCGCACTTCTTCTCCGGTGCGGTCGGGGAAGTCAGAGCCAAACAAAATTTGCGAGGTGGGTATGAGCGTGCGCAGGGCAGCAATTGCGCCTTCGTGGTGGCCTTGGGCTGTGTCGTAAAAGTGGCGCTGCACCTCGTACAGCACGCCATTGGGCACCACGGCTTTGGCTTGGTCGCCCATGTCCACCTGCTGGCGTGTGAAGCGGCTCCATAAAAAGGGCATGGTGCCGCCGCTGTGCGACCAAATCCAGTTGATATTGGGAAACTTATTGGCTGCGCCACTGAACACCAAGCTGGCCACTGTGCGGGTGGTGTCGGTGGCAAATTCAATGGCTGAAGGTGGCAGACCTGCAATGGGGTTGCGGCAGCAATCGGGCATCAGCGGGTGGGTGTAAATGGTGTCTTTGCGGCGGTTGAGCTCTTCCCAAATAGGCCAAAAGCGCTTGTCGCCCATGTAGTGGGTGCCGTAGCTGGTCATCAGGCCAATGCCATCTGCCTTTAGGGTGTCCATGGCGTATTCAATTTCTTTCAGGCTGCCTTCGGTGTCCATCAGCGGCAAAGTGGCAAACGAGCCAAAGCGGCCAGGGTGGTTTTGAGACATGCGGGCGGCAAATTCGTTGGCTTCGCGGGCCATGCGACGGTCCAACTCGGGGCCTTTGGCTTGTTTGAAGTAGGCGCCCGGTTGCATCAATGCCACCACCGAGGTGGCAATGCCGCTCTTGTCCATGTCTTCCAAGGAGGCTTGCACCGACCATGCCGGCGCTCCGGCTCCCGTAACGCTTTTGAGCTCATTGGCATAGCTGGGGGGCACGATATGGTGGTGAATGTCAATGCGGTGGGGCTTAGCGGTTTGCCCGGGCACGTTGGCGCACCCTGGTAACACCGAAGCTGCACCTAAAGCCCCTAAGGCGCCCAAACCACTTAAAAACCCACGGCGCGACGTGCCTACAGACGCCTGTGCCGTGACGGAATCGTGCGCCGCTTCGTTGGGATGACAAGCGCAGGTGTAGCGTGAGGTGGGTTGTGACATGGCGAGACTCCTTTTTGAGTGAATTTGGAATCAAGATAGCAGGGAAACCTGCAGACCTGTATCCGCATTCACCCTAGGCTAGCTCACCTTACGTAGGTGAACTTAAGTCACCGGCGTGAGCTTAGCCACCGACAGCGCCAGCCACTTGACGCCATGCCGAGGAAAGTTGATTTGCGCCCGCGCATCGTCGCCAGCGCCCTCTAAAGTGAGCACCACACCCTCACCAAACTTATTGTGAAACACCCGCATACCCAAACGCAGGTTGACCGAAGCACCCGACGGGCTTGAGGCTTGCAAACCCAGAGCTGACGCCACCGATGTAGACACGGAAGCGGGCCCCGATGGAATACCCGATGCGGCATTGTTAAAGCCCCGATTAAAAGACCCAAAGCCTGCTGCGGCTCCATAACCCTGACTGAACCCCGCCAGCTTGGGCGTGATCCACTTTAGGGTGTCTTCGGGCAGCTCGTCAAAAAACCGGCTGCGCAGGTTGTAACGGGTTTGCCCATGGAGCATTCGGGTTTGAGAATGGCTGAGGTAAAGGCGCTTGCGGGCACGGGTGATGGCCACATACATCAGACGGCGCTCTTCTTCAAGGCCGTCAAAGTCATTCATGGAGTTTTCGTGCGGAAACAGGCCTTCTTCTAAGCCAGTAATAAACACCACATCAAACTCCAACCCCTTGCTGGCGTGCACCGTCATGAGCTGAATGGCGTCTTGCCCCTCTTGGGCTTGGTTGTCGCCCGCCTCGAGAGCCGCATGAGTTAAAAATGCTGCCAAGGGCGACATGACTTCACCACTGTCTTCGTCCACGCCTATGCCTCCGCCTAAGCCTAGAGCGCCACTCCCATCGGCCACAGCATTTGAGGGTGGCTCCAAGGCCTCGGCATCGCGGCCAAACCCCTCAAGCGATACAAAACTCTCAGCAGCGTTGACCAGTTCTTCCAAGTTTTCAATTCGATCGGCGCCTTCACGGTCGGCACGATAGTGCTCCACCAAGCCACTGTGCTCGAGCACCAGTTCAATAATTTCGCGCAGGGTCAGGCCTTGCGTTTGCTCGCGCCACACATCCAGCTTGGCCACAAAGGCGCTCAGGTTGGCACCCGCTTTGCCACCCATGCGGGACACCGCTTCCACCAAGGCGCAGCCCGTGCCCGCCGCATCTTGCAATTGCTCCAGAGTTCGCGCCCCAATGCCGCGTGGCGGAAAGTTCACCACCCGCAAAAAACTGGTGTCGTCTTTGGGGTTTTCCAATAAGCGCAGATAGGCCAGGGCGTGCTTGATTTCGGCGCGTTCAAAAAAGCGCAAACCGCCGTACACACGGTAGGGCAAACCGGCGTTGAACAGCGCGGTTTCAATCACCCGGCTTTGGGCGTTGGAGCGGTACAAAACGGCAACTTCTTGCTTGAGAAACTCGGCATCCGGGTCAGAGGCGCCGCGCGTGAGTTGGCGCATTTCGTCCACCATCCACTGGGCCTCGGCAAAGTCGCTGGTGGACTCCACCACCCGCACCGGCTCACCCGGGCCTTGCGTGGTGCGCAAGTTTTTGCCCAAACGGTGGCGGTTGTGGCCAATCAGGTGGTTGGCTGTGTCCAGAATATTGCTGTAGCTGCGGTAGTTTTGTTCCAGCTTGATTTGGTGTCGCACCCCAAATTCGCGCACAAAGTCGGTCATGTTGCCCACACGGGCACCCCTAAAGGCGTAAATGCTTTGGTCGTCGTCGCCCACCGCAAACACCGCACCACCGCCTTGCTGGTTGGTTGCATCGCCGGGGTTGCCCGCCAACAGCTTGATCCAGGCGTACTGCAGCTTGTTGGTGTCTTGAAACTCGTCTATCAACAAATGCCTAAAGCGCCTTTGGTAGTGACTGCGCACGCTCTCGTGGTCGCGCAGCAGCTCATAAGAGCGCAGCAGCAGCTCGCCAAAGTCCACCACGCCTTCGCGCTGGCATTGGTCTTCGTAGAGCTGGTAGATCTCTACCTTCTGACGCGTCTCAGGGTCACGCACCGGCACGTCCTTGGGTCGCT
>CAMAWQ010000023.1 GCA_945862005.1 Hylemonella gracilis
CCCGACCACGCTTCGCCCGCCACTGGACATAGAGGGCACACACGACTACCTAACTGAAGTGCACCCCCAAGCTGAGGCTTTTGTGCGCACCTTGGCCGACAAACTGGAGTGCGGGGCGGTGTTGCTGCTGGACTATGGCTTTCCTGAAGCCGAGTACTACCACCCCCAGCGGCATATGGGCACCTTGGTGTGCCATCAGGCCCACCAAATGGACGCCGACCCCTTAAGCGATGTGGGCGCCAAAGACATCACCGCCCATGTCAACTTCACTGGCGTGGCGCTGGCCGCCCAAGAAGCCGGGCTGCAGGTGCTGGGTTACACCAGCCAGGGGCGTTTTTTACTCAACTGTGGCTTGGCCCAGTTGATGGAGCAGGCCGATTTGCCCACCCGCGCCCAAGCGGCCAAGCTGGTGATGGAACACGAAATGGGTGAATTGTTTAAGGTACTCGCGCTGTGTGTGGGCGAGCCTTGGCCTGCCTTAGGTTTTTCGGCGGGTGACCGCACCCATACGCTTTAGTTGGCGTGATGGGTTGAGGTGATCCGGCGCGGTAAGCGCCTGCCCTGCGCGGCGTTTACTTAAAACCCACGCGGTCCAACATGCGTTGCACCTTGATTTGGTTCATACCTACGGCGCTGATGGGCATCAACTCGCTTTTAAAGTCGCCGCCGGTCATGGCTTGGAGGGCGGGGTTGTCCAGCTTCAGGCCTTTGACCACGGGCCACTCGTTGTTGCCATTGGCAAAGTGGTTTTGGGCTTGGGGGCTGACGAGGTATTCCAAAAACTTCACGGCGTTGGCTGGATTTTTTGAATAACGTGCCACCGCACCACCAGCCACATTCACGTGCGTGCCCCAGCTTTGTTGGTTGGGAAACACCACGCCCACGCGCTCGACCACCGCTTTATCGGCTGGGTTGGTGGAGCGCATCAAACGCGCCAAGTAGTAAGTGTTGGTTAACGCCATGCTGCACTCACCGCTGGCCACCGCTTTGATTTGGTCGGTGTCGCCACCTTTGGGTTCGCGGGCCATGTTGTCCACCATGCCTTTAAGCCATTTTTCAGTGGCAGCGGGGCCAAGGTGCTCGATCATTGCGCCAAACAAGCTCAGGTTGTAAGGGTGCGAGCCAGACCGGATGCACAGCTTGCCTTTGTTTTTGGGGTCGGACAGTTCTTCGTAGGTGTCGACATCTGCCTTGTTGACCTTTAGCTTGTCGTAAACCACCACGCGAGCCCGGGTGGACAAGCCAAACCATGCCGTACCACCGTCGTCGGTGGGCTTTGCGCGCAGCAGAGCGGGCACGGCAGACTCCAAAGTTTTGGATTTGACGGCCAAAAACAAACCGTCCACCTCGCCGCGCCACAAACGGGCGGCGTCTACCAACAAGATCACGTCGGCGGGTGATGCAGAGCCTTCTGCCTTTAAGCGGGCGATGATGCCTGCGTCATCCGAGTCGACGCGGTTGATTTTGATGCCCGTGGCTTTGGTGAAGTCGTTGTAAAGCGCTTCATCGGTGGGGTAGTGGCGGGCTGAATACAGGTTGATGACCTGCTCGTTGGCCAATGCGGAAGCGCTGAACAGGCCAGCGGTACCTGCTGTGATGACCGCTGAGATGACCGCAGAAAGTGCCAACGAAAAAACAGTGTGGGTGCGGCGCAAGAGTTGACTCCAATCTGAAACAATTCAGTTCAGTTTACGTCAAATGCGAATCATTATCATTAGATGCAAATCAAAGACCCTCCCAGACGCAAAGGGTTTTATCGCTACAGCCCCACGCAAGTGCAGCGAGCGGCTGAGGAATTGCGCTTAGGATCGGCAACATGATGCTGCGTTGGGTATTGATTTTGTTGCTGGTGCTTTTGGTGGTGAACGCCTTTACCCAGTTTTTTCAAAAAATGGGCTTTGGCAAGTTGCCCGGCGACTTTAAGTTTGAGCTGTTTGGCCGAACGTTTTTTGTGCCCTTCACCACCAGCGCCTTGCTGATGCTGGCGGTCACGGGGCTTGCCAAATTAGCTTAGGAAAAAACGGGCTACTTAAATTACATTGGCTTTAGAGCCTCATGTAAGGCCTTAACCCGCGCCGCATGAATCAGCTCGCCCACTTCTTTGCCGCTGGCGCCGTGCGACATGGCGGCTTCAGCCACGTGTTGAGTGGGCAGTTGCAACACCACCTGTAGGGCTTGCGTCAGGCGCGTTGTGGGTGCGTAGGCAGATGCTGAAGGCGCACCCGCCACGCAGGCACAAGCTTGCAGCACCCAGGCAAACCGCTCGGGTTTGCGCAGCGCGTCGCAGCGTTCCAGCAGCCACATCAGCTCAGCGGCATTAAGTGTGCCGCTGACCTGAATGTGTCCGTGCTCGCGCGCCACCACCTCGGCCAGTTCTTTGCTCTCCACCGGTACGCGTATGCGCTCGCACAGCGTTTTTAAAAAGCGCACTGTGCCGCCTTCGGGCTCGGTGGCGTGTGGGCCAAGGTGGTGCGTGAGACAGGCAAAGCGCAGCGGCAGCGGCATGTGCCAAGCTGCGGCGGTTTGCATGACCTGCTCAAGGTGTTGCCAGTTGGGGAGGGCAAGGGGTTCCAGCTCGGGCAGGATGCGTTGCAAAGCACCGCAGTCGCGCAGCACTTGCAGCATTCGAAACGGTTGCGCTTCCATCAAACCGCGGCTGAGCTCTTGCCACACGCGCTCGGGCACCAAGTGGTCGGCTTCGCCTTGCTGCACCATGTCGCACATCAGTGCTTGTGTTTGGGGGTGGATGCTGAAGTCCACAAACCGTGCCGACAGCCGTGCCACCCGCAAAATGCGCACCGGGTCTTCGCAAAAGGCCAGCGTTACGTGGCGCAACACGCGGGCGCGCAAATCGGCCACGCCGTTAAAAGGGTCGCGCACTTGTGACGTGTCAAAACTGCCGTCTACCGCCAAGGCACTCTCTGGAACAGCAATGGCGTTGATGGTCAGGTCGCGCCGCGCCAAGTCTTCTTCCAGGGTGATGTCGGGCGAGGTGTAAATGATGAAGCCGCGGTAACCCCGTGCGGTTTTGCGCTCGGTGCGGGCCAAGGCATATTCTTCGCGGGTGTCGGGGTGCAAAAATACGGGAAAGTCTTTGCCCACAGGGGTAAAGCCTTGCGCCGTCACAGCTTCGGGCGTGCCCCCTACGATGACCCAGTCGCGGTCTTGAACGGGCAGCCCCAGCAGGGCATCGCGTACAGCGCCCCCCACCATAAAAATCTGCATGCTCGACATCGCCATGACGTGAGCTAACGCTTACCGGCCCCGCAGTATGTCCAGCTGCGAGGTGGTGCTGAGGTAGAGCGGCGCAATGCTGCGCACGCTGCTAGGTGTGATGCACAAGTCTTTTAAACTGGGCAAGCGGCAGGTGGCCACGTTGTCAACCCTCATGGAGTCCAGGTTATCAGCGCTCATCAGGGGCTCGCCCGGTGCCAGTTGCATCAAGGCCGCTTGGACGCGCCCCATCCACATCGGCAAGCCCACCACAGGGCGGCCTTGGCCGTTGGCAATGCCAGCCCACCGCCCCGCGCCTTGCACCAACTGCTTGAGGGTGAGCACTTCGGGACCGCAAATTTCAAAGGTTTTGCCCACGGTGTGGTGGGGGTAGTTCAGGCAATACACGATGGCTTGTGCCAAGTCTTCAACCCAAGCGGGCTGAAACCGCGCCTGCGCGCCCGCCAAAGGTACCAAGGGAAACAAGCGTTGCAAGCTGGCAAATACATTTAAAAAACGGTCGCCCGCCCCAAACAGCACACTGGGGCGCAACATGGTGAGTTGCATGGCGGGCTGGTTTGAGGGTGATGTGGGCACCTTAGAGGCCGTCAGCAAAGCGGCTTCGCCACGCGATTTGCTGCGCAGGTACATGCTGGGCAGAGTGTCTGGATGCTGGGCGTCTGCGCCCAAAGCGCTGATGTGCACCAAGCGGCGCACACCTTGCGCATGGCAAGCTTGGGCCAACTGAGTGGGCAAGGTGACGTGCACACGCTCAAAGTCTGCAGCGCTGCCATGCAATATGGCCACCAAATTCACCACCGCATCATGGCCTGCCACCAAGCGCTGAAGTTCTGCGGGGTGGTGAATGTTGGCCTCAAGTAGGGTGACTTTAGGTTGAGTGCACAGGTGCTGGGCATTGCGCAAGCGCCGCGTGGGCACGGTGATACGCCAACGGTGGTCGACCAAATGTTCGCACAGGTGCCGACCCACAAAGCCGGAGCCGCCCAAGATCAGTACTTTATGAAATCCATCAATCATGTGGTGCAGGGTAAAAAGTTAAGGCAAAACTTCAGCCAGCTCGCTTTTGCCTGGGCGCAGCGGGCCCACGGTGCCCAAGCGACTTTTGAGTGACTGGGGTTTTCCGCTGATCAAGGCGGCGTACAAGGTGGTGTTGGCTAACACTTTTTTGACATAGTCACGCGTTTCGTTGAACGGAATATTTTCGGCCCAAATGGCGGCCTCGATATTGGGCGCTCCATCTTGCCCACGCCAAGCTCGTGGCCTGCTGGGCCCGGCGTTGTAGGCGGCAGCGGCCATGGGCAGGGAGCCGTCAAAGTTGTCCAACACCAGCTTGAGGTAGCCCGAGCCAATGGCAATGTTGGTGTCGCGGTCGGTAATTTGGTGCGGCTTAAAGTCGGTCAGACCAATGCGCTTGGCGGTCCAGCGGGCGGTGGCGGGCATGACCTGCATGAGGCCCGAGGCGCCCACGCTGGACTGCGCGTCCATCACAAAGCGGCTTTCCTGGCGAATCAGGCCATACACATAAGCGGGGTCTAAATCAATTTTGCGGGCCCGATCTAGTACGGCTTGCTTAAAAGGCATGGGAAAACGCTGCTCCATATCCACCAGCGACTTGGTGCGGTCGCTGGTGTTGATGCAGCGGTCCCACACCTGTTGGTCGCAGGCCAGTTGGGCCGCTGCCAGCAGCTCGCGGTCGCTGAGGCCGCCCGGAACATGCAGGTTGACTTGATAGTTCCATTCGCGCACGCCCTCAGAACGCAGACCGTTTTGAATGGCGTACAGCGCCCGTTTAAGTCCGGGGTTTTGGCGTGCGGCCTCTTGCTCGGTGGCCGTTAAAGGCTCTGGTTTGGCGGGCAGCACAATGGATTTGCCCAGTTCTTCTAGGGCCAGCTGTTCGTAAAAGCCCTTGTGAGAGGCTATAGATTCCAGCAACACTTTGGCCTCAGCCGCGGCCTCGGGTTTGCCAGGAATAGCCTGCAAGGCGCGGGCGCGCCAGTACACCCAAGTGGGGTCTTGGCGCAAAGGGTCGGGCAGGGCTTGCAGGGCGTTGAGTGCTTCGGTCCACACGCCGGCCTTCAAGGCGGCGCGTACCTTCCAAAGCAAATGCTCAGCATGCATGTGTTCATCTTTTCCGTGGGCAAACTGGTTCAACGCGCCGTCTTGCAGCCTCATGGCTAAGCGTTTGCCAATGACGCCTGCAATCCAGCTGCGCTCCTCGGTACTGAGCTGGGTTCGCCAGCGCAATTTGTTGAGCTCGTCCATAGCGGCGGTGGTATCGGTCACGGCCAGCCGGATGAGCGCCAGCGTCACCAATTCTTTGGTTTTGGGCCGCAGGGCGGTGATTTTGTCGTCCAAAAACCGAACAGGGTTGCTGTAGATGGCGTTGACGCTGGGCACCCAGTCGGGGTTGAGCAGGCCCACCGCTTGGGTGGCAATGCGCGGGCGGTCGTTTTCAAAGCCTAAGCGGGCGCGCAGCCAAGCCGTGTGGGGCTTGAGCGCCCCAGCTTGGAGCATGTGTTCTGCGGCGGCGGCGCAGGCATCGTCGGCTTCTTTTTGGCTCAGCCACAAGTCTTCCACCGCCGCGGCATGGCTGGAGTTGCGTTGCGCCAGCAGGGCATAGCAGCGCACTTGACGGTCGTCGCCCATGCGGAACTTGGCGTGTTCGGGCATAAAAGCGGCCCAATCGCGGCGGCGGCCCAACACCAGCAGCCAGTCGTTACGCAATCGGTCTTCTTGGTAGGTGCCTGCGTAGCGGTTTAAAAAGGCTTGAACTTCGTCGGTAGAAGCCACGTCCAGCCTTGAGCTCAGCTCCCAATAAGCGGCCCAAGGTTCCAAAATATGGCCGCGGGCTTTGGAAAGTAAAGCGGTGAGCTGCTTGCGGTCGCCCCGCTTAAAGGCCGCCTGCATGTCGCTGATGATGCGGTCGCCCGCAGGCTCGCTGGGCTTGCTGGCGGCTTTGTCGCTGGCTTTCTCGCTCGTTTTAACGGGGGCCTTGTTGCTGGCCAGTGTGCTGAGGTGTGGCACCATCAGCAGGGCGGACACCGCACACAGCGCGGCGGCTCGGAACTTCAGATGAACTAAAAACTGCATGCAGGAATTATGGACACATCGAACGACAAAAGCGCTCAGACCAAAAAAATCCTTCGGCAGCAGCTCATTGCAGACCGTCTGGCCATGCCCGACCGCGCGGTGCGCGCCACCATGCTGCAGCAGGTCATGCGCATTTGGTTGGTGGCCCGAACCGACACCGTCATAGGGGCTTACTGGCCCATTAAGGGCGAATTTGACCCTTTGCCCGCCTTGCACCGCTGGAAAGAAGACGGCGAACTGCTGGACGAACCCTTGCGTAGGCGCATCGGCCTGCCGGTGATCGATAAGGTCACCAAAACTCTCACATTTCACGTGTGGTACCCCGGCTGCCCCATGGAAGAAGACGCCTACGGCATTCCCAAACCCAAAGACACCGACGTGATTCAGCCCACTTTGCTGTTTGTGCCCTGTGTGGGCTATGGGCCGGGCGGTTACCGCTTGGGTTACGGTGGCGGGTTTTACGACCGCACCTTGGCCAGCCTGCAGCCCCAACCCTTTACCGTGGGTTTGGGCTTTGCCCAAGGTTTTGTGGACGACTTAGAGCCCGAACTGCACGACATTCCCCTAGACGCCATCTTGAACGACCATGGGGTGGTGTGGCCGGTTTGAGCTTTCGATAAGTCTTATTTGCCTTTAACCAACATTCGGGCGTCTTGCTCATATTTATTCAGGTTGGCCACCAAGGTTTGGCGTTGTTCTGCAGAGGTGCTGTTGTGAATATCGGCCAGCGTGCGGCATGCGTGGGCTTGCCAAAGCTCCACCCGCGCCTTGTAAACCGGGTCGGGAGACTCCTGACTGCGCACCAGCAGGGCCAACATTTCGGTTTTGACGTGGCTGGCACGGTTGGTGTTGCCGGCATGCTCGCCCAAGGTGTTCAGCATGTCTTGCTGGCGGCGTTGGCGCTCTATCCAAGCCAAGCGCGGGTCAAACGGAGAGTTGCTGATGCTTTGGCGCAGCACCTTGAGCTGCGGTTCTTCCAGGCGGCCGTAAAAGTCCTCACACCGGTCCACGGTCTTTTTGAGTCGAAGCTTGGCCAAGTCGGCAGCGGAGCCGTCTAGCCACTGTTTGCGCCACTTGCGGTTGTCGTTTTCAAACTCCTTGGCCAAGGTGCTGAGCTGCTCGGGCTGCAGCGTAGGGGCCCAATCGGCCAAAGTGTCGGCAGATTGCCCCAGCAGCCGTTTGGCTGCCGCTTGTATTTGCTCAGAGATGTCGCAGGCTTGTTGGGGGGTAATGGGCCCTTCCGCCACCTTTTGCATGCGCGCCATCAGGTCGGCATAGGCGGGGAGTTCTTGTTCGCGGTGCCAGGCATGCAGCTTGGCCAGCCCGCTTTTGACGACCACGGTTTGGGGTTTAGAAAAATCAAAGTACCCATCTAGCCACCAGTAGCCGAGGGTAGGGGCTTGGTTGTAGGCCACCTGAATCGTGCTGCAGCCCGACAGCATCAACAGCGACGCGGTGAGAGCCGCTAAAACCGCGTGCCTACAAACTGCGCGGTGCTTGAGGCAGTTTGCCCCGATCCCAGCAGGTGGCCAAGCCTGAGCACGTTGGCTGTGCCGCCTAGAATGGCCGCTGGTGTACCCCATGCAAAATGTCCAGAACTTTGAACATAAAAACGTGATGTCAGAACTCAATTTGGCGGTGGATGTGGTAATCATGGCGGCGGGCAAAGGGACCCGCATGATAAGCAAGCTGCCCAAAGTCCTGCACCGCCTGGCCGGAAAATCCCTCATCTTTCATGTGCTGGACACCGCAGCGGCCCTATCTGCGCGCCAAGTGGTGGTGGTGACTGGCCACGGCGCAGAGGTGGTGGAGTCAGCCATCAGCCGGTACCCTTTAGGCCAAGCGCACCCGCTGAGCTCGGCGCATCCTCTCAGCCATGCGCAAGCTAAAACCGCAGACCCCATTTCGCCCAATGTCAGCTTTGTGCGCCAAGAGCCGCAACTGGGCACAGGGCATGCAGTGCAGCAAGCGGTGCCGAATCTGCCTGACGACGGGTTGGTGGTGGTGCTGTCTGGGGATGTCCCCCTCACCCAAGCCAGCACCCTTAAGGCGCTGATGGCGGCCAGCCAGGGCGACAAGTTGGCTCTGCTCACCTTAAAAATGCCCGACCCTACAGGCTATGGGCGCATTGTGCGAAACCCCACCACCCAAGCGGTGCAAGCCATCGTGGAACAAAAAGACGCCACGCCCGAGCAGCTGGCCATTTGCGAGGTGTACAGCGGCATTATGGCCGCACCCGCTGCCTTGCTCAAAACTTGGCTGGCCCGTTTAGACAACCGCAATGCCCAGGGCGAGTACTACCTGACCGACGTGGTCAAGTGGGCTGTGGCCGACGGTGTGCCTGTGGTGGCCCATCAAATTCAAGACGCTCTGCAAGTGGCGGGCATCAACAATCCGGCCCAATTGGCCGAGCTGGAGCGCTCCCACCAGCTGCGGCTGGCCCAAGCCCTGATGCTGCATGGCGTGCGGCTGGCCGATCCGGCGCGGCTGGATGTGCGCGGCGAGCTGGTGTGCGGGCAAGATGTAGAAATTGATGTCAACTGTGTCTTCAGCGGCCGAGTGGTGCTGGAAGACGGCGTGCGTATTGGGGCGCATTGCGTGATCAGCCAAGCCCAAATTGCTGCGGGTGCGGTGGTGCACCCGTTCACTCACATAGAAGGTGGCGCCAGCCCGAAAGACCAGGTAGAAGTCGGCGTGGGTGCGCTGGTGGGGCCGTTTGCCCGCCTTAGGCCCGGGGCCAAGCTGGGCGCAGAAGTTCACATTGGTAATTTTGTGGAAGTCAAACAAGCCACGCTGGCCGCGGGCGCCAAGGCCAACCATTTGGCCTATGTGGGCGACGCCCAATTGGGCGAGCGCGTGAACTACGGCGCGGGCAGCATCACCGCCAACTACGACGGCGCCCACAAGCACCAAACCGTGATTGAGGCCGATGTGCATATTGGCAGCAACTGCGTTCTGATTGCGCCCGTCACCATTGGGGCGGGCGGCACGATAGGCGGGGGCTCCACCATCACCAAAGACACCGCCCCTGGCGTGCTGACTGTGGCGCGCGCCAAGCAAATGAGCTTGCCCAACTGGAAGCGACCTCAAAAATCTTGAGCCACCCCATGCAGCAAGCGCACCCCACCAACTCCGTTCAACCTGTTATCCCTGTGGATCCAACTGTTTCCGAAGTGCAGCGCCTGCGCTTGGAGCTCCAGCGCACCCAAGCGGCTTTGGGCGACTTTGCCTACACCGTGTCGCACGACTTGCGGGCCCGTGTGCGGCATGTGCTGGCCTACACCCAGTTGGCGGTGGAAGACTTGGGGCCCGCACTGTCGCCCGAGGTACAGGGGCACCTGAACACCGTAGCCGAGGCGGCCACCCAAATGGGTTTGCAAATTGACGGGCTCATGCAATGGGCGCAGCTGGACCAGGTGGAGTTGCGGCCCATCTCGTTGTGCTTGAGTCAAATGGTGCAGCAGGTGCGCCAATCTTTGGAGCCCGAGGCGGCGCAGCGGCGGTTGCAATGGAGCTTGCCCAGCCAGTCCACCCAGATTCATGCCGACCCGCAGTTGGTGCGCGACCTGCTGCATCACCTGCTGTCCAACGCCCTCAAATTCACCCGTACCCGCCCCTTGGCTGAGCTGCACATAGGGTGGGAACAAGACCATGCCCCCACCGCACCGCTGTGCTGTGTGAGCGTGCGCGACAACGGCGTGGGTTTTAAAACCACCATGCAAGACAAGCTGTTTCAGGTGTTTCAGCGTTTGCACCCCCCACATGAATTTGAAGGCGTGGGCCTAGGGTTGGCTTTGGCTAAAAAAATTGTAGAGCGCCATGGGGGCCGCATTTGGGCCGAAGGCGCGCCCGATGCGGGTTGCTGTGTGCGCTTTACCTTGCCTCTGTGCTCGCAGGCAAGTGCATAGCTTTTTTACTGTGTTGATCTACAGAGAGTCTTGATCTATGTGTGGCATTGTCAGCGGGGTTTCGCACCGCAATATTGTTCCGGTATTGGTGCAGGGTCTGCAGCGTTTGGAGTACCGCGGCTACGACTCTTGCGGTGTTGCGGTCCATGCAGACGGCGTGTTGCGCCGCGCCCGCAGCACCTCGCGCGTGGCCGAGCTGTCCGAGCAAGTCGCGCAGGGTTCCATCCAAGGCACCACCGGTATAGCGCACACCCGCTGGGCCACGCATGGCGCGCCCGCGGTGCACAACGCCCACCCGCATTTCAGCAACGAACGTTTGGCCTTGGTGCACAACGGCATCATTGAAAACTTTGAAGACCTGCGCGAGCAGTTGCAGTTGCAAGGCTATACCTTTGAAAGCCAAACGGACACCGAAGTCATCGCCCATTTGGTGGACTTTTTGTATGCGGGCGACCTGCTGTCTGCTGTTCAGGGGGCGGTTCTGCAACTGCGGGGTGCCTACGCCATAGCGGTGTTCCACCTCGAAGAGCCGCACCGTGTGGTGGGCGCGCGTGCAGGGTCGCCGCTGATTTTGGGTGTAGGGGCCGACCAGGCTGAACACTTTTTAGCCAGCGACGCCATGGCCCTGGCCGGTGTGACCGATCAAATTGTGTACCTGCAAGAAGGCGATGTGGTGGACCTTCAGCCCCAAGGTTTTCAGGTGTATGACCCGCAGCAGCAGCCCGTGGAGCGCTTGCCCCAAACCGTGCATGCTCACAGCGGCGAAGCCGAACTGGGCCCCTACCGCCACTACATGCAAAAGGAAATTTTTGAGCAACCCCGCGCCATTGCCGACACCTTAGAAGGCGTGGAGGCCGTGGTGCCCGAGCTGTTTGGCCCACAGGCGGCGCAAACTTTTGCCGAGGTGGACTCTATTTTGATTTTGGCCTGCGGCACCAGCTATTACAGCGGCTGCACCGCCAAATACTGGCTCGAAAGCGTGGCGCGCATCCCTACCCAGGTGGAAGTGGCTAGCGAATACCGCTACCGCGAGTCGGTACCTAATCCGCGCACTTTGGTGGTCACCATCAGCCAGTCGGGCGAAACCGCCGACACCTTGGCCGCCCTCCGCCACGCCCAAAGCTTGGGCATGCACCACACGCTCACCATTTGCAACGTGGCCACCAGTGCCATGGTGCGTGAGTGCGGACTGGCCTATATCACCCGAGCGGGGGTGGAAATTGGCGTAGCTTCTACCAAAGCCTTTACCACCCAGTTGGCGGCCTTGTTTTTGCTCACCTTGGCCTTGGCCCGCGTGCGCGGCACTTTGAGCGATGCAGACCAGCAGCAGCACTTGCACGACATGCGGCATTTGCCTGTGGCGCTGCAAGCGGTGCTGGCGTTAGAACCCCAGCTCATCGCGTGGGCTCAAGACTTCACCCGCATGGAAAACGCCCTGTTTTTAGGCCGTGGCTTGCACTACCCCATAGCCCTAGAAGGGGCGTTGAAGCTCAAAGAAATCAGCTACATACATGCCGAGGCTTACCCGGCAGGCGAACTTAAACACGGCCCGCTGGCCTTGGTGACCAGCGCCATGCCCGTGGTGGCGGTGGCGCCTAACGATGCTTTGCTTGAAAAACTCAAAAGCAATTTGCAAGAAGTGCGCGCCCGCGGCGGCGTGCTGTATGTGCTGGCCGATGCCGACAGCCATATGGAAAGCGGCGACGGCGTGCACGTGATCCGCATGCCCGAACACTACGGCGCTCTCTCACCCCTGCTGCATGTGGTGCCCCTGCAGCTGCTGGCTTACCACACCGCCTGCGCCAGGGGCACGGATGTGGATAAGCCTAGGAACTTGGCGAAATCGGTGACGGTGGAGTAGTTTCGTTAGGGTGGTTGCGCCGGAGAAGTTGCAACCGAGAAAATGCCGGAGCCTACCCAGTCTAGATTGGATGATTGGTAGCAAAAGGTTGCATCAAGACATATAATAAAACCTTATTGAAGGAGTTCCCAATGGCCGTAGCCATGAAACTTTCGGACGATTTGGTGGAAGACGCAAAAACCGTTGCAGCTGCGGAGCACCGCTCCGTGCCCAAGCAGATCGAGTATTGGGCACGAATTGGTAAGGCTGTTCTGGATAATCCGGACATGCCACTGCGGCTCATTCAGGACACGATGCTGTCGATTGAAGAAGTGCGAGCAGGCCAAGTGTTGCCGTACGAGTTTGGCTAATCAATGGCTTTGACTGTTTTGACCACCCGATCGTTTGACCGGGTGGTCAAGAAACTGCATTCCAAGGATAAGAAGATGCTTGATGAAGCAGTGAAGGCCGTCGCGATTGACCCAAGTATTGGCGAGGAGAAGCGTGGCGATTTGGTGGGTGTATTTGTACACAAATTCAAGCTGAACAACCAAGAAACTTTGTTGGCTTATGGACTGAAGCCGAACAAGTCAAAGCCGAGTACCGTGGTCTTGTTGGCGGTTGGACCACACGAGAACTTTTACGCCCAATTGAAACGAACAAAATAATCGGTTCATCCACCATCAACAGGATCTTTTGTTCCTCAAAGTCTTAAGCTGCCGCCTCTAGCATCGGGCTAGTGCCACTCATTTTGATGGTGCGGGCCCGCTGTCTTTCTTTGCCGGTTGTAGTGGTAATGGTCAGGGGGCTGTCGGTAGCTAGCAAGCCTGTGCCCAATTGGCTGAGCCATTCTTGGCGGCCTAAGGCGCAGACCACGCTGGTTAAGGTGCGCAGACTGGCGCCGCGGCCGCTTTCTAGGTTTTTAAGGGCGCCAATGGCAATGCCGGCTTTTTCGGCCAAGGCGTCTTGGGGCAGGTTCTGCGCCAATCGGGCCGCACGTATCTGGGTGCCCAGTTGGCGTTGGTTGATTTCAACGATTGAAGACGGATCTGAGGAAAAAACGGTATGTGTCATTTTGATGGCCAGTAAAGTCTGATGCTTCTATTTCGACCACAAATGAGGTTGTATTGAGTGAAAAAAAAGAAATAAAGGGAAAATAAGACCTAAATTACCCATCAAATCTGCCGTTAATCCATATACGTAACTGTAAAAAGGCCTCCTTTACAGGGAGGGACATCACATGCAACTATCTTCTGTCGATCGCACAGCTGCTCTGAGGGCCGTAGCCTCAGACGTGGCCGCGCCTGTCGCAGCCAAGGTGGTTCCTGTGGCGCCCGTTAACCCTGCGGCTGCCTCATCTGCATCCCAAGTTGCTCCCAAAAAGCCCGGGGTGATCAACGACATTGATCCCAAGGTTCAGGCCCGCGCCGCTGCGGATGCCGCCAGAATTGCAGTGATGAGCGGCTCCCCCCAAGCCAATGAGAACCTGCGCAACTGGACCAAGCGCATGGAAGAAGTGGGCAAAGTCGAGGCGCCGCCCAAAGAGCCTATTTCCAAAATGCTGATGCAGCACGTCCATTCTTTATGGATGGCCAGCGCCAAGGCCGTTGAAGTGATGGCCCAGGCCAACCAGCAATCCTCGCAAAACATGGCGCAGGTTCAGCAACTGGCTGAGCAAAAAAACCAAGACAGCGCCACAGCCCCTGGCACGATCACTAAAGAAGTCTTGACCTACACGCCTTCTCAAATCAAGAAAAACGACAAATCAGACCCGTCGGACAGAGCAGGTCGCTAAAATTTGCTTTCTAAATTTGAGTTTTTTGCTTTTTACTAGATGGGCTCTACCATCTACTCGTTCGATCCGTCTTGAGCCCTAACGCCCCTTCCAAACCTTCTTTACCGGCCGCTTCAGTCGCAGCCGCATCTGAACACCGCCACCACCGCACCGCTTTGGTGCTTTTTTCCGGCGGGCAAGACTCCACCACCTGTTTGGCAGGCGCCTTGTCGCAATATGAGAGGGTTGAAACCATTGCCTTTGACTACCGGCAGCGCCACCATGTGGAGCTGAAGTCCCGCTTGGTGGTGTTGGATGAAATTCGCCGCCAGTTTCCGGATTGGGGGCAACGCCTGGGCCAAGACCATGTGCTGGATTTGGCTGTGTTGGGCGATGTGAGCGAGACCTCACTTACCCGAGACATGGCCTTTAAGATGGAATCCAGTGGCTTGCCAAACACCTTTGTGCCTGGTCGCAACCTGCTATTTTTAACTTTGGCGGGTTCTTTGGCGTACAGGAGGGGGCTGGAGGTGATTGTGACGGGCGTGTGCGAAACCGATTTTTCGGGCTACCCCGATTGCCGCGACGACACTATGAAAGCTATGCAACTGGCCCTGTCTTTAGGTATGGACCGGCGCTTTTTAATAGAAACCCCGCTGATGTGGATTGACAAAGCCGACACCTGGCGGCTGGCGCAGCGTCTAGGAGGCGCCGCGTTGGTGAATTTGATTGTGGAACATACCCACACCTGCTACTTGGGCGACCGCGAGCACAGGCATGCTTGGGGCTACGGCTGCGGCACTTGTCCGGCTTGCGAGCTGCGTGCCAGAGGTTACGAGCGCTTTACCTCGGTTTGAAGGGGCTCAGCCTTAGGAGCATTGGCCACGCCGCTGGCCACATGACCTGAAGGCACATGCCGAGAAGCCGACTCAATATGGCCGGTTTGGTCGTCAAAGAAAAAATCGGGCTCAAACTCACGCAAAAATTCGCCTTTGGCCAGGCCGCCCAAAAACATGGCCTCGTCCACCTCAATGTTCCAGTCCATCAGGGTGCGTATGGCGCGCTCGTGCGCGGGGGCACTGCGTGCGGTAACCAGCGCGGTGCGAATGCGCATGGCGGGGGTGCCTTCTTGCTGCAAGCGGTGCAGGGCGGCCAGCAGGGGCTTAAAAGGTCCGGCAGACAAGGGCTCCAGCGCCTTGTCGCGTTCGTGCTTTTGGAAGGCGCTTAAGCCTTGGGCCTGAAACACGCGCTCGGCCTCGTCTGAAAACAGCACGGCGTCGCCGTCAAAGGCAATGCGCACTTCGTGCGGGTGGGCGTCACTGGCCAGCGCCGACTGCGGGTACACCTGCGCGGCGGGCACGCCCGCATCCAAAGCGGCGCGCACATCGCTCAGGTGGGTGCTTAAAAACAAATTAGCGTGCAAGGGCTTGAGGTAGCGCCAAGGCGACTGGCCGCGGGTAAAGCTGCCCCGCTCAATGGGCAAGCCATAGTGCTGCGCAGATCGAAACACCCGCATGCCCGACACAGGGTCATTGCGCGACAAGATCACCACCTCCACCCGCTGGGCTTTGGGGTCGGCCGATTCGTTGGGCGCGGCGTTGAATGCAAGTAACTTGCGCACCATAGAAAAAGCCACGCCGGGCTTGGCGGGCTCGTCCAGTTTGTCGAGCTGCAGCTTCATGTAAGCGCGGTCCTTGGTGGGGCCCAGGCCCTGCTCAAACACTTTGTTTTCTTCTTCAAAGTCAAACAAGGCCCGAGACGAAATGGCAACAACCAGCTTGCCGTCCAGCGATGTGCCCATGTGCGTGCTCCTCAAGGTAGAGGCTATATTTTGAGGGCTCAGCCGCCCATCTCATTCGCCGTGCTCATAATGTGCCCCTTTGCTAAGCCAACATGCCAACCCGCCGCCAATACCTTCAACACACCCTAAGACACGGCAGCTTGTCCGCCATGACGGCCCTTTGGGCCGCATCAGGCTTGTGGCCTGAGCTGTCTTGGGCCTATGAAAAGATGGCTTTTGAAGCCCAAAGCCCTGCCAATGTCTACAAAGCTTTGGGCTTACCCACGCCGGTTGCCAGCAAAGACGTGTGGCTTACCGCGCCAGACATTGCCGAAAACGCTGCCGTGGTGCGCCTGAGCTTGGGCTGCACGCTGCCCAATATTCGGCGCATGTTGTTGCTGGTCGAAAAAAACCCAGCCGATTTGTCCGCCCTGTTTAACCTGACGGAATTTGTAGAGCCCAACTTCACGACCACCGTCAAAATGGCGCAATCGACCGATGTATTTGCCGTGGCGGTCGCTGCAGACGGCAGGGCGTTTTTTGCTAAAAAAGAAGTCAAGATCACCCTGGGAGGTTGCGGCTGATGGCTGAACCCATGCGCATACGCACCCAACTCGCGGGTGACAAGCTGACCGTTCGCGTGTTGATGCAACACGAGATGGAATCGGGCCAGCGCAAAGACGCAGCCGGCAAAACCATACCGGCTTGGCACATACAGGACGTCACGGCCGTGTTAAATGGGCGCACGGTCCTGCAGGCCGAATGGGGCCCCGCCGTGTCTAAAAACCCTTTTTTGCAGTTTGTAGTCAAGTCTGCCAAAGTGGGTGACAAACTGAGCCTAAACTGGAAAGACAATCGAGGCGACAGCCGCACTGATGAAGTGACGGTTTAATTTTTATAACGACTGAGGAGACCACATGAGATCAAGAGCTTTTAAATACTGCATCAGCGCCTTCATGGGCGCAGCACTTTGCTTGGCCAGCAGCCTAAGTGGGGCGCAGGACTACCCCAACAAGCCCGTCAAGATTTTGGTGGGCTATGTGGCCGGTGGCAGCCCAGACTTTGTGGCCCGCGCTTTGGCCCAAAAACTGAGCGACATTTTGGGGCAACCCTTTACTGTAGAAAACCGCCCCGGAGCCGGCGGCGTGACCGCCACTGGCCAAATGAGCAAGCTGCCCGCCGATGGTTACACCCTGTTGTTGGGGGACACCAGCCAGCTCGGCATTGCCCCACACATATTTAAAACCCTCCCGTACGACACCCTCAAAGATCTCACGCCCATTGCGGGCATAACCTACGAGCCCTTGATGCTGGTGACCAACGCCAAATCCAACATCAAAACCATGCAAGAGCTTTTGGCCCATGTCAAAGCCAACCCCGGCAAGGTCAACTACGGTTCCTCAGGAATTGGCAGCATCCACCACATTTCTATGGAGGTACTCAAAGCCGACGCGGGCCTAGACATTGCGCATATTCCCTACAAAGGCAGCGGACAGTCTGTGCCCGCTTTGTTGGCCGGGGACGTGCCCGTATTGCTCACGGCCTTCACCGCATCTGCCCCTCATATTAAGGCCGGTACCATGAATTTGCTTGCCGTGACTTCAGGTAAACGCTGGAGCCGTTACCCTGACACACCCTCCTTGTCTGAGTTTGTCAAAGACTATGACTACCAAGCCGAAACCGGCTTGCTCGGCCCAGCGGGCATGCCGCCGGCCATCGTCAACAGGTTGTCGGCAGCTGTAAAGCAAGCCACCGAAAGCCCAGACTTTATGGCCAAGTTCAAAGACACTGGTTTCTCCGTTATTTATACCAATGCCCCACAGTACGGCGACATCATCCGCAAGAACTTAGCTAAGTACGACCGCGCGGTCAAAATGGCCAAGATCCAGGCGGAGTAGCTTGCTTAGCCCAGAACTGAACGCCCGTTTGACGCGGGTGGGGCCCGGCACGCCCATGGGGAAGCTGTTGCGCCGTTATTGGATGCCGGTGGCCGGTGTTTCGGAGTTTGCACACCAGCCCCTCAAGCCGGTTCGCTTGCTAGGCGAAGACTTGGTCTTGTACCAAGACCTCTCGGGCGACTTTGGCTTGCTGGACCGGCAATGCGCGCACCGGCGCGCTGACCTCAGTTTAGGCATGGTGGAAGCACACGGGGTGCGTTGTCATTACCACGGCTGGCAATTCAACGCGCAGGGCGAGTGCACACACCAACCGTTTGAAGACACCGCTTACCCGGAGCGCAACAGCAAAGAGCGCATTCGTGCCACGGCCTACCCGGTGCAAATCAAAGCGGGTTTGGTCTGGGCCTATATGGGGCCTTTGCCGGCACCGTTGTTGCCCGATTGGGAGGCGTTTTCGTGGACCAATGGCTTCACGCAAATTGTGATTTCAGAAGTGCCGTGTAATTGGTTTCAGTGCCAAGAAAATTCTATTGACCCGGTGCACTTTGAGTGGATGCACGAAAATTGGGGCAACCGCCAGCGCACGGGCGAAGTGAAGTACGGCGCCAAACATTTGGAGCTGGACTTTAAAGAGTTTGACTTTGGGTTCACCTACCACCGCATCAAAGAGAACACCACCGCCAGCGACGAAGCTTGGACCGTGGGACGCGTGTGTTTGTGGCCCAACGGATTTTTTCTGGGTGAACATTTTGAGTGGCGTGTGCCGATTGACGACGAACGCACCTTAAGCATCACTTGGAAATACACACGTGTGCCTAAAGAGCAAGAGCCTTATGCTCAGACCCAAATACCCACTTGGTATGGCCAAGTGGTGGACGCGCAAGGCAAGTGGATAAACACCCATGTGATGAACCAAGACTTTATGGCTTGGGTGGGGCAGGGCGTGATTGCCGACAGGTCGCGCGAGCAGTTGAGCACCAGCGACCGAGGCATTGTGGCCATGCGCCGCCGGTTTTTTGAGGAGCTGGACGCCCTAGAAAACGGCCAAGAGCCCAAAGGGCTGATCCGCGACCCCGCACACAACGTGCGGGTGCCTTTGCCTATGGTGTACGGTGATCAAGTCACCCAAAGCCGAACCTTGGTTGAAATCATGGCGCACCCCACGCTCAAGCCCTTTTACACCTCTTACATTTTTCAGGCCGGCCAGCCTGAATGGGTTAGGCAAATGGCTTCAGAGGCTTTGGGGGTGGAGATTCAGGAGTTTGATGGGGTGGTGGTGCCGCGACAGGCTTGAAGCCACGTTACGAGTTAGTTGACCCGGCCAGAGGCCTCGCGAATTAAAACTTTTCCGGGTAATGCTTGGGTGTGTGATGAATGGTCGACCACGCATTGGCCATTCACAAAAACCATGGTTTGGGTTCCGCTAGGGTATTGGTGCGGAGCAGCGTAGGTGGATCGGTCGTCAAAATCATTCGGATCAAACACCACGATATCTGCAAAGTTGCCCACTGCCAACAATCCCCGATGATTTAACTTAAGAGCCGCAGCTGTGGCGCCAGTCATTTTATGAATGGCCTGCTCAAGAGTTAATAACTTGCGCTCCCTCACGTATCTGCTAAGAACACGTGGAAACGTGCCATAAAAGCGGGGGTGTGGCATGCCTTGCCCGGTAATGCCCGTTTTGCAAACACAATTGCCATCTGACCCGATCAATGTAGGTGGGGAAGTGATGATGTGATCAATATCTTCCTCGGATATGGAATGTACAAACACCCTCGTCGCGCCCAAGTCTTTGATTAAGTAATCACAAACTGCGTCAATGGGCTCTAGGTTCCAGCGCTCAGCTATTTCCTGAAAATCCAATCCTGCATATTCTGGAAGGTTGGGGCTAATGGATATTTGAATATGTTCCCATGAGGGAATGCGGCCCCAATTGTTAAGTCCCTCGCGCTCTATTTCCAGTTTGATTTTTTGACGAGTCTCAGGCAGTTTTAAGCGATCGATCATGTCACTTACCCCGCCATCTTGCACCCATTGCGGCATAAGGTTTTTTAACGGGTTGCTGCCAGCTGTATAGGGATATACGTCGCAGTTTATAGAGAGGCCTCGCCGTTGAGCATCCATGATCAAATTAAGTGCCATTTTGGACTTGCCCCAGTTATCAAGCCCAGAGCATTTGAAATGAACAACTTCAACATGAATCTTAAATTTCTCAGCCACAGTAATGGCCTCTTGCAAGGCCTCCATCACATGGTCAGATTCATCCCGCAGATGCGTAAAGTAGGCGGCGTTGTATCGCGCCAATACCTCGCAAAGTGACCACATTTCCTCTGGTTGTGAATAGGAGCCTGGTGAAGTAAACAGGCCAGAAGACAGACCTAGAGCCCCCGAATCAAGCGCTTCTTCCAATAAAGCACACATCTGACGCAATTCTGGTTCGGTAGGCTCACGATTGTCCATGCCCATCACCATCAATCTAAGGGTGTTGTGCCCCACAAGCATGCCTACATTGACAGATGTTTGGGGGTAAGTGTTTGTATATTCATGAAAGCTGGTTTCTTTAAAACTTAACCAGGGTGCGCTGGGAGAAAGGTAGTCCTGAAGCAACTTGACTTTTCCGGGTAATACCGGCGCAACAGAAAATCCGCAATGCCCAATAATCTCTGTGGTGACGCCTTGATGCACTTTGCTGTCGGCAGTCGGGTTGAGCGGAAGAATGAAATCCGAATGGGTTTTGATGTCAATAAACCCTGGCGCCACCATCAGACCCGTGGCATCAACAGTTTGAAAGTCGGCGGGGAGATGATCCAAGACCTCCTTGGGAAGGCTCGGTCCCATAAAGGCAATTTTTTTGTCGCGAATCAAAATATCGCACTTGAATCGCGGCGCACCTGAACCGTCAATTAGCTCACCGCCATGAATGACATAATTTGACACTGGTAAATCCTTTTATGGTGCCCCCGACAGGAATCTAACCATATCTACAAGCTAGTCAGCATGAGGACTGCGAGGTTGAATTATTGAACAACTACCTAAAAAACACCTAAATTCCCAACTTTCTTTTGAGGGCGCAAGTCAGTTTTGTCGCACAGGCGAAAATCGCCGCTGTGGCAATAGACGCAGTGGCCGCAGGGAAGGTATACCTCCAGTGCAACGCAGTCGCCCTCCTTGACGCCCCAGCCTTCGATGGCCGCAGCGCAAAACTCGGAAAATGAAGCTGACCAATTCGTACCCCAGGATCAACGGACATTTGGTTTTGGGTGTGCTCAGGTAATAAGGCCAATCGCTCCCGCATACGCCAGTTTTTCGATTTGCAGCAAACCGGCTTCGGCCGACAGCACCGGCACGCTGAAGGCCTAGATCTGCGTGCGCCGCAAGTCCGCTGCCTCGACCACCATGATGTTCGAATCCACGTGGGTTGCTTTAGATGGTAGTCAGCGGGACGCCTGGGCGGGCTATCAAGGCTTCCTTAGCGGCCTCCTTGAAGACCGCATCAGGAGGCAGCACGAGGGCCGCAGAGCGCACGCTCTGCGA
>CAMAWQ010000024.1 GCA_945862005.1 Hylemonella gracilis
GACTTGTCGGGGCACATCACGGCATTGATGGGTACTTCATCTTCCGGCCAATCCCATGAGACCTTAGTGTCCACCGTGGTCGCAGAAATCTTGCAACGCGACCCCGAATCCATTCGGGTTTTGCATGCCGACTCATTAAACGCATTGCCTTCCAACAGCCCTGTTGGGAGCCGAATGGCCATCATGTTGGGTGGGGCAGCAGCTGGTGCTGCCAAAAAAATCCGCACCAAACTGTTGGCCATTGCGGCCTACCAATTGCAATGTGCGGTTGACGATTTGTTGTACGCAGATGGGCAAGTGCTTCACCGTGCAGACCAACGGGTGTTAATGACTTGGGATGCCTTAGTGGAAATTGCGCACCGAAAATTTCACCTGCTGCCTGATGGCATGGAGCCGGGCTTGCAGGAGAAATTTGTGTGGGAGGTGCCCACTGGGGGTCAGTTGCCCACCTCGGATGGCCGCGTTCAGATGTACCCCTGCCATTCTTTTGAGTCGCATTTGGTGTTGCTCAGCATCGACCCCGATACCTGCAAGGTCACCCTACGCCGTTATGTTTGTGGACATGATTGCGGCGTGATGATCAGCCCCGACGTGGTACACGGCATGACCTACGGAGGTATAGCCCATGGCTTAGGTGCTGCCCTCATGGAAAAGTTTTCTTATTCTGAAGAGGGGCAGTTGTTGGCAGGAACCTTTATGGACTACCTTTTACCCAGCGCCCATGAGGTGCCAAACATCACCATCGTGGACCATTGCACCCCTTCGCCGCTCACTGAATTTGGCCAAAAAGGCTCAGGTGAAGCGGGCTACCTAGGGAGTCCGGCGGCCATTGCCAGCGCAGTTAATGACGCTCTACAGCCCCGTGGCGCCAGTATCGATGCCTTGCCCATGACACCACAGGCTATTTGGACTGCACGTCATTCTTCTCAACTCACAGGAACTTAATATGAGCTCAGACCTCATCATTCAACAAGACGGCCGGATTCTCCGAGTGCAATTTAATCGCACAGCAGATAACGGTGTTTCGGACAGCATGGCCGCTGCGCTTTCTTCGGCGGTATTGCAGGCCCATGAAACTTCAGACTTGGTTGTGCTCAGCAGCACTGGCCCTGACTTTTGTACCGGCCGTGTGCGTGATGCCGGTTCGCCACCTGCGCCAGAAGCCTATGCGCGGCGTCCTGAATACGACTCTATTTTCAACAGCTACAAAGCCTTGCGCAGCTGCCAAGTCCCCGTGATGGGTGTGATTGAGGGCCGCTGCATGGGGTTTGGCACCGCCATTGCCGCCTTGTGCGACGTGTCATTTGCAAGCGACCAGGCTACTTTCAATATTCCTGAAATTGCCCACAACGTGATGCCCACCATGGTGATGTCGGCTTTGTATGACCGAATGAACCGCAATGCCATTTTGTGGATGGCGTACTCCGCGGATTTTATTGACGCGCATCAGGCCATGAGCTATGGCATTGTGAGTCGCGTGGTAACGAAGGCCCATTTGCATGAAGAAGTGCAGCGCTTTATCGATGTGCTTCTAAGCAGGCCGCGTCCTGCCATTTTGGGACTTAAGGAGTACCTGAGGGTTGCCCCGCGTATGGATGAGCAAGGTGCTATTGACTACGCTCGAAGCCTGCACTCTATGGTCAATACCGCGGCCGAGATGAAACGCAAGCCGCACTAAAGGCCCACCAATACTTGAATGTCTACAAATTCAGATTGAAACACCTTGTTAGGAGATACACGCATGCGCATTCAAAATTTGGTAACTTTGTTTGGTCTTTGTGTTGCACTGGTATCAAATACTTGGGCTGCACCGCTTAAGGTGCTGACCACTGGAGCATTCAAATCGGTGCTAATGGACATGGTGCCTGCATTTGAGGCGCGCACAGGGCATCAGGTTGAGGTGAAAAATGAAACGGCTGGCGCTCTGCTCAAAATGATTGCCGCTGGCGAAACATTTGACTTGGTGGTGCTTACACCCAGCGCACTCAAAACCTTGGCTCAAGAAGGCAAGGTAGACGCCGCCTCGGTAGCTTCTATTGCCAAGGTGGGTATTGGTATGGCGGTGAAAGCCGGTGCGCCCAAACCGGCGTTGAGCTCGGTGGACGACTTCAAAGCAGCGTTGGGTCAGGCCCAAAAGGTGGCTTGGATTGATCCTGCCTCAGGTGGTTCGAGCGGCATTTATTTGGAAAAGCTCTTTGGCCAAATGGGTTTGATGGAAATGGTGAAGCCCAAGTCGGTCATGGTGTTTGGAGGCTTGGTAGCCAATAAGCTGGTCACAGGCGAGGCGGATTTGGCCATCCATCAAATCAGCGAAATTTTGCCTGTGCAGGGCGCAGTGTTGGTGGGGCCCCTGCCTGAAGCGATTCAAAGCTACACCACTTATGGAGGAGCCTGGAGCCCAACCGCCAAAAATCTAGCTGGTGCCAGAGAGTTCTTAAACATGATGACCAGCCCGCAGGCGCAGCAGGTGATCGAGCGCAAAGGCATGCAAAAAGTTCCTTGAGCTTTTTGCTTCACAATCTACCCCATGTGCCTCGGTGGTGAAATTGGTAGACACAGCGGACTTAAAATCCGCCGCTTACCTGCATAAGGGGCGTACCGGTTCGATTCCGGTTCGAGGCACCAGTCCTTTGGGACTCTGAAAGAACACTACATGTCACGTTTAGATGCCCCCTTTGAAATTCATGTCCATGGCCAGATTCCTCTGCGCCCGGATGTGGATTGGGGTCAGATTCAAGAAGCGCTCAAGCCCTTGTGGAAATATGCTGGCGCCAAATCCTTGGAAGACGGTGCGCACAGCGCCTACGACGAAGAGCCCGGTTTGGTGTTTGATGCTGAAGAACACGTGCTGCAAATGTGCTGGACCGTGCCGGGTGACCAAAACTTTCGGCAATCTTTGGACGAGTTGTGCATGAGCCTGAATGAGCTTGCCGCTACGGGCGCCGCAGTGGAAGTCACGTTTTACGACGCCGAATTTGACGAAGAAGACCCGCAAAACGGTGAGCAGTCTCAAGATGACTTTGTGATGTTGTTTGTGGGCCCTAACCCCGCAGCCATCATGCAGGTTCAGCGCGATTTGCTGGTGCAGGACATGATTGGTCTGATGGAGCGGCATTTTGAGGCCAGCGAGCTGGACGGTTTGATTGCCGAAGTGGACAAGTTGTTTGCGCAGCGCTTTGACGATTTGGTCAGCTCCTTAGAGTTGGGTAAGCCGCCTAGGGGCTCGGGCGGCGGCTCACATGGCAACAACCGCAAACCCCGCCATTTGCATTGAGCGCTTGCCCCTCCCTGTGCGTACATCATGGGCACCGAAATTTTGAGATGACTTTGCGCTTTGTACCGTGTTTGTCACGGTAAGTTCGTATAGTGATTTCAATTTAGAACAAATACCGCGCTTCATGCTCAAGAAGATCAGCGTTAAGCAACTTACCACGGGGATGTACCTCAAAGAGTTTTGTGGCTCTTGGATGGAGCATCCCTTTTGGCGCACCAGTTTTGTGCTCAAAGACCCCAAAGATGTCCAAGCCGTGATGGCCAGCAACATTAAAGAGGTTTGGATTGACGTGAGCAAAGGTATAGACGCAGCGCCCGGCACTGTGGCTGTGACCCAAGAGCAAGTCGAAGCCACAATTCAAAAAGAATTGACAGAGGCCAACCAAACCTTGAGCGAACCCGTATTGCCCAAGCACATTGAGCCTGTACCTATTCATGTGGAGTTCAGCCGCGCCAACGACATTTGCCAGGCGTCGCGCAAAGCGGTGATTTCCATGTTTCAAGAAGCCCGCATGGGCAACGCCATCAACGCACAGGGTGCGCAAAAAATGGTGGACGAAATTTCAGAGTCGGTGGCCCGCAATACCAGCGCCCTGATCAGCCTTGCGCGCCTTAAAACCGCAGATGATTACACCTACATGCATTCTGTGGCGGTCTGCGCCATGATGATTGCTTTGTCTCGACAATTGGGCCTGAGTGAGACCCTAACCCGCTCCGCTGGCTTGGCCGGATTGCTGCACGATTTAGGCAAGGCTGTCATGCCGCCCGGCATTTTGAACAAGCCCGGCAAGTTGACGGATGAAGAATTTGCCATCATGCGCGCTCACCCCGTAGAGGGGCACAAAATGCTGAAGATGGTGGGCGATATGGACCCCATGGCTATGGACGTGTGTTTGCACCACCACGAGAAAGTGGACGGTTCAGGCTACCCGAAGGGCTTGAAAGACAAAGAAATTACTTTGTTTGCCAAGATGGGTGCAGTGTGTGATGTGTACGACGCCATCACCTCCAACCGCCCATACAAAGCAGGTTGGGACCCCGCCGAGTCTTTAAGAAAAATGGCCGAATGGTGCGAGGGTCACTTTGACCGCGCTGTATTCCAAGCCTTTGTAAAGAGTTTGGGTATCTACCCTATTGGTTCTCTGGTGCGTTTGGCATCAGGAAAAATTGCCGTGGTGATTGAGCAAACCAACAAATCGCTGATTACCCCAAGGGTCAAGGCGTTTTATTCTGTCAAGTCAGAGTTGCGCATTACCCCGGAAATTGTGGACCTGTCTTCGGCTAATGCCAACGACAAAATTGTGGGCCGAGAAGACCCCAGTCAGTGGAATTTTCCTGATCTTAATGAACTGTGGTCCGGGTTAAACACGCACCCCACCTGAGCAACAGCCTAAATGACTATGCAAAGAGCCTAGTCCACTGGCTATTCAAATTTCGGTGGTTCTTTATTCAAGAAGGCTTGAATGCCGATTCCAGCATTGGGGTGGTGCAGATTGCGTAAAAACTGTTCTTTCTCGAGCGCCAACTGTCGCGGCAGACTACTGTTTTCGGCTTCTTGCAACAGGTCTTTGATGCTGGCCATCACATTGGGCGCTCGGTTGTTCAGGTGTTCGGCCAGTTTGAGTGCTTCATCCAGTGCTCCATGGGGCTCTGTGACGCGATTCACGACCCCCAACTGATGCAGTCGATCCGCATCGATGCGTTGCGCGGACATCAACAGTTCTTTAGCCAATTGACGAGGGAGAGCGTGGCTTAAAGACCAACTGGCACCACCGTCTGGCGACAAGCCAATGTTGCTGTAAGACATCACAAATACAGCTTGTCGGGCAGCCACAATGAAGTCGCAGGCGAGAGCCAGTGAAAAGCCCGCTCCGGCTGCTGCCCCTTCTACAGCGGCAATCACGGGTTTGGGAAAGGCCTGAATGGTTTCTATCCAGCTGTGTAAAACGTCTAAGCTGGCGCCCTGAACGGCGGGCTCTTGTTGCAGGGTGTGCATCAGGCGGTTCAGGTTGCCGCCCGCACAAAAATGTTCACCTTCACCGGTGATGACCACACTGCGAACTTCGGGGTTGGATTCGGCCACATTCAGTGCCTCAATACCCGCCGCGAAGATTTCAGGACCCATGGCATTGCGCATGCTGGGGTTGGAAAGGGTCAGCACCATGGTTCGGCCATGACTGGTGCTTTTAAGTTGTGCTGTCATAAAGATGCTTTTAGGTGTGTTCTGTATGCAAAAGGGACAAGCCAATGGCGCCGCGTCTCCTGAGCCAGGGGCTTGGGCGGTAGCGGGGGTCTCCATACACGGTTTGCATGTTGAATAAGACCTCCAGCACATTGGATGGACCGCACAGGTTACCCATTGCAAGTGGCCCCATGGGGTAGCCCAGGCCTAGGCTAACGGCGGTTTCTAGGTCAGCGGGGGAGCAAATGTTTTGCTGACACATGTCTGAGGCCATGTTGACAATGGCCGCCATCACGCGCTGTGTGACAAACCCGCCGCTGTCTTTGATCACGCTCACGGGCTTGCCATCGCGGGCAAACAAGGCCTGTGCGGCTTGGCGCATGTCGTATCGGGTAGCAGGGTTGGTGGCCAACACTCGGCGCTTGGTGGTGGCGTCGTCCAACAGCATGTCTATACCCAGTGTTCGCGCGGGGTCCAGGCGCTCCACCACGGCCACCGTGGTCACGTCAAAGCCCAAAGGCGCCACCAAGCTCAGCGCTTGAGGGGAAGGCGATGCCCCTGTTTCAATGGATGCGCCCAAGCGCTGGAGCAGTTGGTAAAGCTCAGCCCTTCTGGCCGCACGGGTGGACACCCACACCGGCGGCATGGCATCGACCTGAGGCGCGGCAGGTTCTGGCTGCAGTTGGGCAACCCCATCGATATAGTTGTAAAAACCTTGCCCGGTTTTGCGCCCCAGAATACCTGCGGCATAGCGTTGAGCCGTGATGACGTGGGGGCGAAAACGCGATTCTTCATAGTACTGGTGGTAGATGGACTCCATGACCGGATGAGACACGTCAAGCCCAGTAAGGTCCATCAATTCGAATGGGCCGAGTTTGAAGCCCACTTGGTCTCTCAAAATGCGGTCGATGGTGGCGAAATCGGCCACACCTTCCCCGGCAATGTGCAAAGCCTCAGTGTTGTAGGCGCGGCCTGCGTGGTTGACGATAAAGCCTGGTGTGTCTTGAGCCAGCACTGGGGTGTGCCCCATATCAATCGCATATTGGCTGAGTGCTTGGCACGCTTGGGGCAAAGTTTGAAAACCTGCAATCACCTCCACCACTTTCATCAGCGGCACAGGGTTGAAGAAATGAAATCCCGCCAAGCGTTGGGGGTGCTTCAGCTGGGCCGCTATGGCGTTGACGGACAAGGATGAGGTGTTGGTGGTCAGCAAAGTGGTGTTTGAAACCAAAGCCTCAAGTTTGGAAAACAAGGCCACTTTGGCATCCAAGCGCTCGATGATGGCCTCGATCACCAAGTCGCAAGCTGACAAGTCTTCCAAGCGCTCGGCCAAGTGGATGCGAGACTTGAGCGCTGCGTTGTCCAGCGAGCTGATACGTCCTTTGTCCTGAAGCTTGTCCCACTGCGCAAAGAGCGCTTTTTGCGCAGATTGCGCTGCCTCGGCTTGTTGATCATGCAAGTGAACCGTACTGCCAGATTGGGCTGCAATTTGAGCAATGCCTCGGCCCATAGCCCCGGCACCTATCACGGCGACTTGGTGGAAAGATGTCATATCTGAATAGTTTAATCAGTCACCGAAGCGCAGACCAATAGGAGTTTTGTGCTGTTTGCCACATGGTTTTGGGAGTCTGAAATTGATTCTGCGTCAGATCTTGCTGGGATGTTGTGTGACCTTAGGTGCTCAGTGGGCCATGGCGCTTGGCTTGGGGCAGATACAGGGTAATGTGTGGTTGGGGCAGGGCTTGGATGTGCGTATCCCCTTGCAGCTTGACGACAAAGACAGCGCCAACTTGAGCTGCTTGGAGGCCGAGGTTTGGCACGGCGAAACCCGCAAAGAGGCCTCTCGAGTGCGCATCACTCTTGAGGACGCAGCCCCTTCAGCCTCACGCGCAACCTTGCGGGTGCAATCCTCGCATGTGGTTGATGAGCCAGTGGTGTCGATTCTTGTGGCGGTGGGGTGCACGGGCAAAGTGTCCCGCCGGTATGTGGTGTTGCCAGATTTGCAGGCGCCAGCCAACTTGCCTCAGGCAACAGATTCGAGCGGGGCAAAAGCGCCCGTAGTCACTTCTGTCCCCACGGCAGCGCCTGCCACGCCCGTACCTGGTTCATCAAGTACATCATCTAGTCCGCCTAAGCCCTCTTCTCCCCAGCGGAGTCAGACCACTCAGGCCTCACCTCAAACCAAAGCCGTTCGTTCCAATCCTGAGGGTTCGCGCTTAAGACTAGACGCTACAGATACTTTGACAGAGCGCATCTCGGTTCTGGAGGCTCAAATTAAATCGTTGCCCGCTTCGAACGACGCTGAGGAACGCACTCAAGCTTTGCAAACCGAGCTCAAGGCTTTGCGCGAACAATTTGCTCAAACTTCACAGCAGCTTATTGAAGTGCGCAGCCAGTTGTCGGCGATGCAGGCTGATCAATGGGACCCCCTTTGGCTTTATGTGTTGGCGGGCATGTGTGCGTTGAGTTGGTTGGGGCTGGTGGTGGTGGTGCGGCGCACGCCATGGACGCAAGATCAAGCCAGCCCAAGCAGGCTCAGCCCTAAGAAAGACGTGCAGCCTTGGTGGAATGCACAGCCTTTAGCACCGCAAGGCTTTAAGGACGTTGCCGCGCCATCAGTGGCGCAAAGTCAGCCACAACCCTTAAAGCAAGCCTTGGAAGAGCCATTGAAAGAGCCATTGAAAGAGCCCCACGCCTACAAGGTGGAGGCCGCATTGTTGGAAGACCTGCCAACCGCAACGATTCAATCGCATTTAAAAGCTATGGGCTCAGAGGAGCTATTTGATATTCGCCAGCAGGCTGAATTTTTTATGTCGCTGGGGCAACACGATCAGGCCATTGAGGTGCTGAAGCAGCGCATCGAAATGGATCAGTTGACCAGCCCCATGGTCTATTTAGATTTGTTTCACATTTATCACATGCTGGGCATGCGTCCGGAGTTTGCGCAGTTGCGCAACACCTTCAACCGCTTGTTTTACGGGCATGTACCCGAGTTTGCCAAGTACGGCCATGCCGGAAAAGACTTAGAGTCTTACGAGTTGCTAACACGGCAAATTTGTGAACGCTGGAACACTGCTCATGCCCCAGACCTTTTGGCGCAATGCATTTACAGGAGCGACAGCCGACCCGCGACCGATTTTGTAGACGTTCCAGCGTTCCAAGACCTGATCTTGTTGTACGAGATATCTTCGGCCGGTCAGTTGGTGGAGTTTTAAGCCAGGCTTATCTTCTGACTTGCAAAGAACCAGGGTTGACGATGTTGGTGGGGGTGCCCTTGATGAAGTTGACCACGTTGTCAAAGGCGGCACCAAAGTACAGCTCGTAACTGTCTTGTTCCACATAACCAATGTGGGGCGTACACACACAGTTCTCGAGTCTTAAAAGCGCATGGCCTTGCAAAATCGGCTCGTTTTCGTACACATCTACAGCGGCCAAACCTGGACGCCCTCTATTTAGGGCGCCCACCAAGGCGTCGGGCTCCACAAGCTCGGCACGCGAGGTGTTGACGAACAAGGCCGTAGGCTTCATCAGAGCTAAATCATTGGCGGTGACAATCCCCCGAGTGTCATCATTGAGTCTTAACAAAATGCTGATGACGTCGCACTGCGAAAAAAACTCTTCACGGCTGGCTGCGGTCTCAAAACCGTCTTCGCGGGCTTTTTCTAGTGAGGGCGGGCGGCCCCAAACCAACACGCGCATACCAAACGCCTTACCAAAACCAGCGAGCAATTGCCCAATCTTGCCGTAGCTGTAAATACCCAGAGTTTTGCCGCGAAGTACCGTGCCCAAACCAAAGTTTGCTGGCATGGAGCTGGCCTTGAGCCCAGATTGTTGCCATGCTCCGTGTTTGAGGTTGCTAATGTACTGAGGCAAGCGCCTCATGGCCGCCATGATCAAGGCCCAAGTTAACTCAGCCGGAGCCACGGGAGAACCGGCACCTTCAGCAATGGCAATTCCCTTTTCAGTGCAGGCTTGAATGTCAATATGGGAGCCCGCTTTGCCGGTTTGGGCAATCAGTTTGAGCTTGGGGAGTTTGTCGAGCAAAGCTCGACTGATGTGGGTGCGCTCGCGAATCAGCACCACGATGTCAGCGTCTTTAAGTCGAACCGAAAGCTGGCCCAGTCCTTTGACGGTGTTGGTGTAAACCTTAGCGGGGTAGGCCTCTAGTTTGGATGCGCATGGCAGTTTGCGAACCACATCCTGATAGTCATCAAGTATCACAATATTCATGGGAGTATTGTGCCTTGACTGGGCCCATTATTGAGGCGTGCTGGTCGCCCCCATCATCTCCAAGGCAGACAAACGGTCGAGTTCGGCACAAATATCGTCCATGCGACCGGACATAACCATACGCCCTGCATAAGACCTAGCCGAGTTGCAAGGGGCTTCTTCTTGAACACGAAATATTTTGAGCGGCATAGGGAAGATAGACGCTTGATTCATAGCGGTCAGGCTTGTGAGGGATAAGTTCATCAAAGTCTCCTAAAGGTTTGTTGTAGGTTCACATCAACATGGTGTTGCGGATCAGGCCTACGGCTAGGCCTTCAATTTCAAAGGGTTCGCCAGGCTCCACCACAATGGTTTGGAAGTCTGGGTTTTCGGCATGCAGTTCGATGACGTTGTGCAGGCGTTTGAAACGTTTGACAGTGACTTCCTCGCCCAAGCGGGCCACCACAATTTGTCCGTTTAGGGCGTTTTTGGTGGATTGAACGGCCAGCAAGTCTCCATCCATGATGCCGGCGTCGCGCATGGACATGCCGCGTACTTTGAGTAAGTAGTCGGGTTTGCGCTGGAACAAGGAGCTTTCTAGATAAAAGGTTTGGTCTACATGCTCTTGCGCCAAGATAGGGGAGCCTGCTGCCACGCGACCTATAAGCGGAAGTGCCAATTGGGCTAGGCTGGGCAAAGGCAAGGAAAACTGCTTGTCTCGCGATTCATTGATGCTGCGCAGAGCCTCGCTTTTCAAGCGGATACCACGTGATGTGCCGCTTACTAGTTCAATGGCGCCTTTGCGGGCCAGTGCCTGTAAATGTTCTTCTGCTGCGTTGGCAGACTTAAAACCCAGTTCGTGTGCAATTTCAGCCCTTGTGGGTGGTGCACCAGTGCGGGCAATGGCGTTTTGGATCAGTTCCAAAATTTGTTGCTGACGCGCCGTGAGCTTGACCGTTTCGTTTGAGAAGTTCATTACTTTGCCTTCGCCATAGATAATCTGAGACCCATGAGTACTGTTTTCATATCCAGTAACTGTATTTTTAATCAGTTTTTTGTGAATTGCAAGAACATTTAAGCGTCTATGAAAAAAATTTGTATCTTGGGTACGGGGGGCACTATGGCCGGTTTGGCGCCCAACCCCAATGAGCCAGGGGTGTATCAAGCGGCCCAGTTGAGTATTCAAAGCCTTTGGGAAAATTGCATTGCGCCATTAGATGCGGCTGATCCCATTCGCAATGCCCAAATGTGCACCGAACAAGTGGCCCAAATCGACAGTAAAGACATGTCGCTCGACGTTTGGAAAGCGTTGTTGCGCCGCGTGCATGAATGCCTGATGCAGCCTGATGTGACTGGCGTGGTGGTGGTCCATGGCTCAGATACGGCGGAGGAAACCGCGTTTATGTTGCACCACGTCTTGTCACAACAAGACCATCCAATGTTCCATAAGCCCATAGTGCTGACCTGTGCCATGCGACCCGCGAACGTGCCTGAAGCGGATGGCCCTCAAAACCTTAGGGATGCCGTGCGAGTGGCTCTAGACCCTCAAGCAACTGGTGTTTTACTGGTGTGTGCCGGTGATGTCCATGGCGCGAGACATGTGCATAAGATTCACGCCACAGCTTTGAATCCGTTTTCATCCGGCATTACAGGCCCCTTAGCCCGGGTGTTCAGCGCTCCGAATGAGCGCACCCAAGTTGGGGTTAATGGAGGTTCCAATGTGCAGGCTTGTATCACTTGGTTAAAAAAGCGCCACGCCGAATTCCCCCAACCCCACCAAGCGCCCCAAATGCGTCGGCGGCCTATTCAGGCCCTTTGGGAGACCCCGGAGTGGCCGAGGGTGGAGGTGGTTTGGAGCCATGCTTTATCCTCAGGCTGGGCTTTGCAGGATCTTTTGAGTGCAAAGGTAAGCGTGGAAGCCCAAAAGCGCTTGGGCAGCCCCAAACTTATGGGCTTGGTGGTTGCGGGTACTGGCGACTGTACCGTGCATGAATCTCTAGAGCCGTTTTTGCAACAAGCGGCCCAAATGGGGATCAAGGTGGTGCGGACCACCAGATGCCTAGAGGGGGGGGGGCAAAAAGAAGAGGCACAAAAAGTTGAGGCGCTTAGCACCTCAGCCTATCAGGGGCTCTCTCCATTCAAGGCCCGAATCGCCCTGATGATTGACTTGTTAATCTCTTATGATGATTTGAAATTTAAATAGCCTCGGCATGCCGAATTTAGTTAACCACCTCATTCAACTTACCCAAAACCGCGATCGAGACCGGATCAACAGGGCGTTGGTCAATGGATTGGTGGAAATGCTTCAGCCTGTGCACCTTACGCTGTATGGCGTCGCACTTGAAGCGGGCAAACGTTTGTGGCTGCCTTTGATCCACCACGACAGCGCCAGCGACCAGTCGGTGTTTATCGACCCCCTGTGGGTGCAGTTGAACCAACTCCAAGCTTTGCAAGAAGTGCCGCGACGACAAGAGTGCCTTGAAAGCCTAGAGCCTGTGGTGATTGCCGGGGAGACGGTTGAACACCATTGCACCACCTACTACCCCCTGTTTGATGATTTCCGCGAAGACAGCGGTGGGGTGGTGGAAATTTTGTCTGAAAAGCCCTTGAGTGCGGATTCATTGCAGACCATTGAGCACATGCTCAGTGTGTACCGCAACATGTTTGGAATGCTCGATTACAGCGAGTGCGATGCGTTAACCGGTTTACTCAACCGTAAATCGTTTGACGACGCGCTCTTTCGCGTCATGCCCACAGAAGCCGCAACGACGCCTGCAGCCCCGGTGGTTGAGCGCCGCGACCAATCTAAATCGGCCTATTGGATGGGTATGGTGGATGTGGACCACTTCAAGCAGGTCAATGATGTGCATGGCCACTCCATTGGCGACGAAGTGTTGTTGCTGGTAGGGCGCACGCTTAGAACCAGTTTGCGCTCGCTGGACCGCGTGTTTCGCTTCGGCGGCGAAGAGTTTGTGATTTTGATCCGCTGCTCCGATGAGTCGGGTGCCCTGCACGTGATGGAGCAGTTGCGGCAAAAAATGGAAACCACGCCGTTTCCGCGGGTGGGTCGCGTTACCATCAGTATTGGCATGACTGCCGTGCGCTTTAACGATTCGCCCACCAGCGTGAGCGAGCGTGCAGACTTGGCGGTTTACTACGCCAAGCAAAACGGGCGCAACCAAGTGCGCAACTTTGATGAGCTGGAGCGCCAAGGGCTCCTGCAAATTGAAGAAAAAGTCGGCGGAATCGAACTGTTTTAAGCGCTTACTGAGGAGTTTAGGGCTTGCAAGGCGCGAGCCGTGATGTCTTCTACTTGCCCTATGCCGTCAATGCAGCGGTACTGAGGGGCTGAAGCGCTCTCTTGCTTGGCCCAGCTTTGGTAATAGTCCACTAAGGGACGTGTTTGAGCGCTGTACACATCCAAACGCTTGCGCACGGTCTCCTCTTTGTCGTCTTCACGTTGGATCAGGGGTTCACCGGTGACATCGTCCACACCTTCGATTTTGGGCGGGTTGAACTTGACGTGGTAAGTACGGCCAGAGGCGGGGTGTGAGCGGCGGCCGCTCATGCGCTCAATGATGGCTTCAAACGGCACATCAATTTCCAGCACAAAGTCCAGCTTCACGCCTGCCGCCTTGAGCGCATCGGCTTGCGGGATGGTGCGCGGAAAGCCGTCAAACAGAAAACCTTGAGCACAATCTGCCTGAGCAATGCGCTCTTTAACCAGATTGATGATGAGGTCGTCACTGACCAAGGCCCCGGACTCCATGACCGCTTTGGCTTGCAAACCTAAGGGGGTACCGGCTTTGACTGCCGCTCGCAGCATGTCGCCCGTAGAGATTTGGGGAATACCGTATTTTTGGCAAATAAACGACGATTGTGTGCCTTTGCCTGCGCCGGGCGCGCCTAACAAAATGAGTCTCATGAAAATTCCTTAGATTTCAAAAACGAGAATAGCACGCCCTCATGGGGCAAAACTTACGGACTTACCCGTTAAGCCATCACCCTTAACTGAACAGGGCGCGTACCCGCTCTAAATCTTCAGGGGTGTCGACCCCGGGTCCAGGCGCCTGAAGTGTGGTGTGGACTGCAATTTTGTAGCCATGCCACAGTGCCCGAAGTTGCTCTAAAGATTCCATTTGCTCAATCGGTGAGGGCTCCAGCTGTGGAAATTGTTTTAAAAACCCCGCTCTGTAGGCATAAAGCCCAATGTGCCGCAGGGCTGGGTAGGGTCGTGGGTTTCCTAGCCCTTGAGCCTTTGCGTTACGCCAGTTAGGAATGGGCGCGCGGCTGAAGTACAGGGCCAGCCCACGGGAATCGGTGACCACTTTGACTACATTGGGATTTTCAAAATCCGCTTCCTCATGTATGGGATGGGCCGCGGTGCTCATGACCGCCTCGGGCCGCTGCACCAATAAAGCCGCCACGGCTTGCACCAAGGCGGGGTCCATCAGGGGTTCATCGCCCTGCACATTCACCACCACATGGTCATCGGGCAAATTCAGCAGATGGCAAGCTTCAGCCAGGCGGTCGCTCCCACTGGGGTGGTCTGGGCGCGTCATCAAGCAGGGCACGCCATGGGTCTTGCAGGCCAAGGCTACTTCAGTGCTGTCGGTGGCCACCACGGCGTTCATCTGAGCGCCCGAATTGCCGGTAAGTGCGCCTAGTGCGCCTACACGCTGCGCCACACGCACCACCATGGGTAAGCCCGCTATGTCAGCTAAGGGTTTAGTGGGCAGACGGGTAGAGGCCAGCCGTGCTGGAATCAGCACCGTAAAAGCAGGTAGGGTGTGCGGGTTAGACACGGCGGCAAAGCCTCGTTTAAGACTCGGTGTCGTCTTCGCTCAAAACTCGGGCTTCAGACTCCAACAAAATCGGAATGCCGTCCCGAATCGGGTAGGCCAGTCGAGCGGAGCGAGACAACAGCTCTTGCGTGTCGCGGTGGTATTCCAAGGGCCCTTTGGTGACAGGGCAAACCAGCAGTTCCATCAGTCGTGTGTCCATCAACCGATCATAAGGTCTGGTGCTAATGGTTCAGCAGCTTTTCAAACGTCTTCCAAAAAGCGGGCTCAGGGGTGAATACCAAGGGCACGGCCCAAAATTCGGGGTGGTGTTGCCAAAGCTTGACGGCGTCTTTTTCAGTGCACAACACCAATGGCGACTCTATATGCGGTAAGCCGCTGGAGTTGGATGCCAGCAGCTCAGCGGGCAGTTGCCAATCTGAAAAATCAAAATGGTCGGGTAGCCTCAAGGAGGCGGCCAGCGGCACGTTTAGGTCACGCAACATCTCAAAAAACGCCTCGGGTCGGGCGATGGCTGCTAGGGCCACCACGGGTCGGTGTGTTTGTGTGCGTTCGTGCATCAATTCAGCCAGCGGTAGGGCATCGCCCTTGGCGTTGCGGGCTAGAGGGGCCAGCGTTCGGGTAGATCTAAAGCCGCCAAAGGCTTGCTTTTGGCCCGTGTGCAACACCAAGTCGCAAGGGCGGGGCCAGGGTTCTCGCAGTGGCCCGGCGGGCAGCAACCAGCCATTGCCCAAGCCGCGGTCGTCAAACACAACCACCTCTAGATCGCGTTGCAAGGCCAAATGTTGTAAGCCGTCGTCGCTGATGATGAGTTGCGTCTCGGGGTGGCGCTCTAGCAGCGCCAGACCTGCGGCATGCCTGTTGATGCCTGTGAACACGGGAACACCGGTGGTGCGGCGTATCAGCAAGGGCTCATCGCCCACGTCTTGGGGCAGGCTGGTGGGCAACACTTCATGGACTTCTTGGGCTTCATGAACTTCGGGGCTTATGGGGGCTGCAGCACTTTTTACACGGCGTGCGCCAAAGCCTCTGGAAATTACACCCACTTGAATGCCCTGCGCTTTGAGGTGTTGAACCAAGGCCATTACCAGTGGGGTTTTGCCAGCACCCCCCACCACCACATTGCCCACCACCACCACGGGCACAGGTAGCTTGTGAGACTTGAACACCCCGCTGATAAAAAGGCCCTGCCGAAACCGAACCACAAACCCGTACAACCAGGAGATCGGCCACAACAGACAAGCCAGCAAGCCTCGGCCTTGCCAGGCTAGAAGTAAGTTGACGGAGAGCCTGGAGCCGGTCACGTTCAAACAAAGACCAAGGTCAGCGCGAGGGGGCCGTTGCCGATGCTGACGGTGAAGCTGCGCTGGGTGAAGCTACGCCAGAAGCTGCGGAACGGTCAGAAGGTTGTGTGGCAAAGGTGATTTGCGATATGCCCGCCCGTTTGGCCGACTCCATCACGGCGATCACGGCTTGATGGCGCGCGTTGGCATCTGCATTGATGATCAGCACCACCTCTTGCGGTGTGGTGGCTTGGCCTTGAGATGGAGCCTCTGCTGAGCTTTGCCCCGCCATTTGCGTTGCCATTTGGGACAAAGTTTTCACCAACACGTCCACAGAATTGCCGTTGACCACTTGCTTGTTCACCATGTATTGGCCGTCGGGCCCAATGGACACCACGATTTCTTTCGGGTATTCGCGTTGGGCGTCGGTGTCCGCCACCGGCAGGCGCAGCTGCATTTCGGTGAACTTGGTGTAAGTGGTGGTGAGCATCAAAAAAATCAGCACTACCAACAAGACGTCGATAAAGGGAATCAGGTTGATTTCGGGCTCATCCCTCCATCGCTTGCGAAAATTCATGACGCTCGCAGGGTATTGAGGTGCCGCATCAGTCGCTCAGAGGCCAGCTCCAAGTCCAACAAGTGCTGGTCGACCCGGACTCGAAAGTAGCGCCAAAAAATCAGGGCGGGTAGGGCCACCATCAAGCCAAAGGCTGTGTTGTAAAGCGCTACCGAAATACCGTGAGCCAGTTGGGCGGGGTTGGTGGAGGCGGCTGACATGGTGCCTGTGGCAGCAGGGTTTTGGGCGCCAAAAATTTCAATCATGCCCACCACGGTGCCGAGCAGACCCAGTAACGGAGCGGCAGAGGCAATGGTGGCCAAGGCCGTCAAATTGTTTTCCAGCTTTTGGGCCACCAAGCGACCTGCAGCTTCCATGCTGGAGCGCAAATCTTGCTCGCTACAGCGGGGGTTGGCGTGTATGGCTTTAAAACCGCTGGCTAAGACTTGGCCTAAGAGGGAGTTTTGTTCCAGCTGTCCGAGCACTTGGGGGCTGGGCAGGGTTTGGCGGGAAAACATCAGCGCCTGCTCGAGCAGCTTAGGGGGGGTGATGTGGGTGGTCTGGAGACTGATGAAGCGCTCGATGATGAGGGCCAATGCCACCACCGAACAAGCCAACAAAGGCCAAATCGGCCAACCTGCCGCTTGAATCATCGACCACACCATCCATCCCCCTCGTCCACAAAATGCGCCTAAAGTTCAAGGATTATGAACCAGCGCATCACATGGCTTTAGACAAGGCTTGAGAGGTGTTTAGGTTGCCGATTTCGCCCTGCAGTGAACAACTCACATTTAATGTGGATAACTTTGTGTGTAACCCTTGGTGCAAGTGTTCCAAGACCGCAAAAACAGGGGCTTTTGACAAATTGATGTCAGTTTAAGCGGCAAAAAGTTAAACAAAATCAATGACTTACACGAAGAATGCGTGTTGTTAGCCCTGTGCTCCCCTCAAGCACCTACAAGGTGCAAAATGTGGAACACTTGGATTTTTTCCCCTGTGTTTCACGCTAAAGTTGAGCATAAACAAGCACTTACGATGACCGAAGCCACTTCCACCTTGACCGTGCCAGACCGAGTTTGGGCCGTTGGGGCTCTTTGCCGTGCTGTGGCCGATGCGCTGGAGGCACGGTTTAGCCCGGTCACCGTGCGCGGTGAGCTCACGGGGTTTTCGCGTGCAGCCAGCGGACACTGTTATTTTTCGATCAAGGACGCTCAGGGCCAAATCCGCTGCGCCATGTTCCGCAGGGCGGCCTCCATGCTGGAGTTTGCCCCTAAGGATGGCGAATTGGTTGAGCTTTGGGGCCGTTTAACGGTGTACGAGCAGCGGGGCGACCTTCAACTGGTGGTGGAGGGCATGCGGCGGGCGGGTCAAGGCGCCCTGTTTGAACAGTTCTTAAAGCTTAAAGCCAAGCTGGAAGCTGAAGGTTTGTTTGACTCCGCTCGCAAGCGGCCTCTGCCCCACATGCCCAAAGCCATTGGACTTGTCACCTCCTTGGGTGCGGCGGCCTTGCACGACGTGTTGACGGCTTTGCAACGGCGCGCGCCGCATATTCCGGTGTTGCTGGCCCCAGCTGCGGTGCAGGGCGCTGGTGCACCCCATGAGCTGGTGACCGCACTGCAAAGTTTGTACGCACGAGCTGTCCATGCCGACGTGGATGGCTCAGAGGGTGAGAACCTTGGTCGCGTGGATGTGATTTTGCTGGTGCGCGGCGGCGGCGCCATGGAAGATTTATGGGCCTTTAACGACGAGGCTTTGGCTCGAACCCTTGCGGCCAGCCCCGTGCCCGTGGTCTGCGGCGTTGGGCATGAAACCGACTTCACCATCGCCGATTTTGTGGCCGATGTGCGGGCCCCCACGCCCACGGCGGCAGCTGAACTGGTCGCACCTGAGCGCGATACCGTCTTACAAGGCTTAGAGGCTTTGCAGCAGCACCTCACGCAAACCGTGTACCGAGCCTTGGACCAACAACAGCAGCTTTTGGACTGGGCCGCGGGACGACTGGGGCGTCCCTCAGTATTGCTGCACCAGCAAGCAATGGAGCTGCAAGTAACGCAGCAAAAGTTGGGGGCAGCCTTGGCCCACACCTTAGGTCAACGCGCCATAAAGTTGGACCAATCTCAAAGCCGCTTGCCAGCTGCAGCGCAACGGCGGCTGGAGCAGCAGCACCAAAAACTAGACCGAGCCGGTTTGCGCCTAGATTTGCTAGACCCCAAGCTGGTGCTCCAGAGGGGGTATGCCTGGCTTCAGGATGAGCAGGGCTTTACCGTTTCGCGGACAGCTCAAGCCCGCTTGGGGCAGGCTTTACAAGCCACCTTGGCCGATGGGTCTTTGGGTCTGACGGTGCAAGCTTTAGGCCCGTCAGCACCCGTTTTGAAATAACTTCCTACAATTCCTTAGGTTGGGTGCATCCCACCACAACCACATACGGAACTCTTTACGTCAACTGAACGAGGAACACATGGAACATACATTGCCTGCACTGCCTTACGCCATTGATGCGCTAGCCCCTCACTATTCTCAAGAAACTCTGGAATTCCACCACGGCAAGCACCACAACGCTTATGTGGTCAACCTCAACAACCTGCAAAAGGGGACCGAGTTTGAAGCCATGGATCTAGAGTCCATCGTTAAAAAATCCAGCGGCGGCGTGTACAACAATGCAGCTCAAATCTGGAACCACACCTACTTTTGGAATTGCATGAAGCCCAATGGCGGCGGCGAGCCTACCGGCGCTTTGGCTGCAGCCATTACCGCCAAGTGGGGCAGCTACGCCGCATTTAAGGATGCTTTTGTGAAGTCTGCCGTGGGCAACTTTGGTTCAGGCTGGACTTGGTTGGTCAAAAAGTCCGACGGTTCATTGGACATCGTGAACATGGGCGCTGCAGGCACCCCCCTGACCACCGGCGACACCCCCGTGTTGACCGTGGACGTGTGGGAACACGCTTACTACATCGACTACCGCAACATGCGTCCCAAGTTTGTAGAAACCTTCTTGGACAAATTGGTCAACTGGGACTTTGCGGCCAAAAACTTCGGCTGATTCTTTGCGGTTTTGCTAAAAGCCCGAAGCGCAACCTTCGGGCTTTTTTTACGACTTTGCTGGATTGCACATAAAAATTTATTACTCAAAGCGAAGCTATATTTCGCATGCCGGTAATGAATTGCAAAATTTGCCGTTAAGTTCAAATCACTGAAAGCACAATCGCACACCATAGACCGTCTCCGGGCGATTACCCGGCCGGCCCGCGGACACAACACTTTTATTTTGGAGATATGAGATGAGCACCCAGCAACCGACCATCATCTACACGCTGACCGACGAAGCCCCGCGGCTTGCCACCGCGTCTTTTCTGCCCTTGATCCGAACATTTACGGCTCCTGCGGGCATCAATGTGGTGGAGTCTGATATCTCGGTTGCGGCCCGTGTGCTTGGTGAGTTTCCTGACTATTTGACGGATGAACAAAAGGTTCCCAACACTTTGGTCGAGCTGGGTAAAAAGACCCTGCAACCTGACGCCAACATCATCAAGCTGCCTAACATCAGCGCCCCGGTGGGGCAGCTCATTGCGTGTATCAAAGAGCTGCAAAGCAAGGGCTATGCGTTGCCGGACTATCCGGATGCGCCGCAGTCTGACGAAGACAAGGCCATCCGCGCCCGCTATGGCAAGTGCATTGGTAGCGCAGTGAATCCCGTTTTGCGAGAAGGCAACTCCGACCGTCGCGCCCCCAAGGCTGTCAAGGAATACGCCCGCAAGAACCCGCACAGCATGGCTGAATGGAGTCAGGCTTCTCGCTCGCATGTGTCCCACATGCACCATGGTGATTTCTATCACGGCGAAAAATCGATGACCCTCGACCGCTCACGCGATGTGAAGATGGAGTTGATCAACAAGCGCGGCCAAACCATCGTACTCAAGCCCAAGGTGTCCCTGTTAGACCGCGAAGTGATTGACAGTATGTTCATGAGCAAGAAAGCCTTGCTCGAGTTCTACGAGAAAGAAATCGAAGATGCCCGTAAGACTGGCGTGATGTTTTCTCTGCACGTCAAGGCCACCATGATGAAGGTGTCACACCCCATCGTTTTCGGGCATTGCGTCAAGATCTTCTACAAAGAAGCATTCGAGAAACACGGGGCGCTGTTCAAAGAGTTGGGAGTTAATGTGAACAACGGCATGGCCGACCTCTACAGCAAGATCTCCAGCCTGCCGCAAAGCAAACAAGAAGAAATCAAGCGTGATTTGCACGCTTGCCACGAACACCGCCCTGAGCTTGCTATGGTGGACTCTGCCAAGGGCATCACCAATTTCCAGTCGCCCAACGATGTGATCGTTGACGCGTCCATGCCCGCCATGATCCGCAACGGCGGGAAGATGTGGGATGCAAACGGGCAACTCAAAGATGTGAAGGCCGTACTGCCTGAGTCCACCTTCGCGCGCATTTATCAAGAGGTGATTAACTTCTGCAAGTGGCATGGCGCGTTTGACCCCAAGACTATGGGCACGGTGCCCAACGTGGGCTTGATGGCCCAGCAGGCCGAGGAATACGGCTCGCACGACAAGACCTTTGAGATCTCCGAAGACGGGGTGGCCAACATCACAGATTTGGCTACTGGCGAAGTTCTGCTGAGCCAGAACGTGGAAGCCGGCGACATCTGGCGCATGTGCCAGGTCAAGGACGCCGCTAT
>CAMAWQ010000025.1 GCA_945862005.1 Hylemonella gracilis
CTCAGCCTCCAAGCTTTGAAAACTATCGGCATTCAGGAAGGGCTGAGGTGATTTGCGGGTTTCCAGACGGGCCAGCACCGAGGCCAAGTCTTTACGCAATAAGTTGATGTCGAGCATGCGGAGATTGTAGGTTTGCGGCTGCGCCTAAAGGTCTAAGCCTCGATCTTCAGACCCTTGGGCAAAGGAAACTTGATGGTTTCTTCAATACCGTTCATTTTGCGCACCGAAATAGCGCCCATCGCTTTGATGCGGTCAATCACCTCTTGCACCAAAATTTCTGGGGCGGATGCGCCTGCGGTCACACCGATGCGTTGCTTGCCTTCAAACCATTGATCTTGCAGCTCTTGGGCGTTGTCCACCATATAACTTTCAGTGCCCACCTTTTGCGCCACCTCGCGCAGACGGTTGCTGTTGGAACTGGTGGGACTGCCCACCACAATCACCAAATCCACCTGCGGACTCAACACTTTGACGGCATCTTGCCGGTTTTGGGTGGCATAGCAAATGTCTTGCTGTTTGGGCTCGCGCACTTTAGGAAACTTGGCCTTGACCGCAGCCAAAATATCGGCGGCGTCGTCCACGCTTAGGGTGGTTTGAGTCACCACAGCCAGTAAGTCGGTTTGCAGGGGGGCCACATGCGCCACGTCTTGCACGTCTTCCACCAGATGAATGCCGCTGTCCAACTGGCCCATGGTGCCTTCCACCTCAGGGTGGCCTTTATGGCCAATCATGATGAACTCATAACCTTCTTTGTGCAGCTTGGCCAGCTCTACATGCACCTTGCTGACCAGCGGACACGTGGCATCGAAAATATTAAAGCCCAGACGCTCGGCTTCGTTTTGAATGGCTCTGCTCACGCCATGGGCAGAAAACACTAAGGTAGCACCAGCAGGCACATCGGCCAAGTCTTCAATAAATATGGCACCCTTTTGCTTGAGGTCGTTGACCACATAGGTGTTGTGCACAATTTCATGGCGCACATAAATAGGCGCGCCGAATTTCTCTAAAGCGCGCTCCACAATTTCAATGGCGCGGTCCACTCCCGCACAAAACCCACGCGGTTCAGCCAGTACCAGTTCTTGCAGCATGACAAAGTCCTCTTCTCAAAATCTTGTTCACAAAACGCCCAACACATGCACTTCAAACGTCACCGGTTGACCCGCCAGCGGGTGGTTGAAGTCGAACAACACACCGCCATCAGGAGCCACTTGCAGCACCACGCCCGCAAATTGGCCTTGCCCGTCGGGGGTAGGAAACTGCACGGCGTCCCCAACTTGGTAGTGTTCCAAGGGATCGCCCATATCGGTCAACACCTTGCGGGCCAACCATTGTTGGAGCTGTGGGTTGCGATCGCCAAAGGCAGCACCGGCAGGCAACTCAAAAGTTCGGTGCGCCCCCTCGGGTAAACCCAGCAAACAGTGCTCCATCGCGGGAGCCAATTCGCCAGAACCCAGCGATAAGGTGGCGGGCGGGCCTCCGAAGGTGTTGATGATGTCCCCTGCTGGACCTGCAAGCCGGTAATGCAGCGTGAGAAAAGAGCTTGGCTGAACCCGAAGATCAATATTGGTCATGTGAATCCTGTGACTGAGCTTATTGTAGAAACCCGACACTGCTCGGGTGCAATGACGCTGGAGATGCCCCGTCTTGACTCTACGCTTTAACCTCTCAGCACTCGGGCCACGCTAGCGGCCAACTCTTCGAGCTTACTGAGGTTGTGCACGGCCAGCATGCCGTGCGCGTAACGATGAAGAACAGCCGCACCTTGCGCCAAAGGGGCGTAGCCGTCAAAGCGCAGCAGGGGATTGAGCCAGAGCAGACGACCGCTGCGGCGCCGAAGTTCTTGCAGTTCGTCAGCGAGAGCTTCGGGTTTGCCGGTATCAAGCCCGTCAGTTATCAGCAGTACCAGTGTGCGCCGACCCACCAGCTTGCGCTGATGCGAGGCATTCAGCGTTGCAAGGCTTTGGCCGAGCTGGGTGCCACCGGCGAAGTCTTCGATGGCAGCGCTGGCTTGGGCCAGCATGTCGTCCGTATCGGCATGCGCAAAAGCGGGGTTCAGGTCAGTGAGCTGGTTGCCGAAGGCGAACACATGGCGCTGCAGGCGTACCGCGCCGCCTAGGGCCTGGCGGCTGGTGGCCGCGTGCAAGAAGGCCAACAGCAGGCGGGAATAGCGCTCCATAGAACCCGACACATCCACCAGCACCAGGAGCGGCACGGGCTGGCGCACACGCTGCAGGCGCGGCAGATGCAAGGGCTCACCGCCGGTGCGCAGCGCGGACTGCAGGATGCCGGTCCAGCGCAGGTTACGCCCGCGCGGACCGGGCCGGTGCCGGCGGCTGGCGAAGGTAGGCAGGGGCAGCCGGATATCGCGCGCCAGGCGCTCCACCAGCCGGTGCTCGCTGGCGCCCAGGGCGTTGAAATCTGCGTGCTTGAGGCGATGCAAATGGCTGGCTGTCATGGCGGCGTCGAAGTCGACCTTGTCTCCCTCCGGCTTGGGCTGCGCGTGTTTGCCAAAGGCTTGCTGGGGCGAGAGCGCCTCGCGCACCCGGGGGCGGCGTTTGCTGGGCTCGGCCTTACCATCGGCGCTGGGCAGCAGTTGCGAGAGCAGCTTGTGCGCCAAATTAGGGTTGCGGAAAAAAGCCTCAAACAGCTCGCGGTATACCTGCCGGTCCTGTTCGCGGCTGATGAGCACGGCCTCCAGTGCGGCGCTCAAATCCTCTCTCTGCTCCAGCCCGACCGCCAGCGCCGCATCGGCCGCCAGCGCAATGCGCGCAGGGTCCACCCGCACACCGGCCCTGCGCAAGGTGCGTCCGAACGCGGCAAGGTTGTCGCTGAACTTGCCAAGGCGCGCGTCACCTAGTTGCATGCGGCGCCCATCTCAGGCTCAAGCCCCATCGCCACTTTCCGCAGGGGCCAGCAGGTCGGCGGCCAGTTGGTGGTCGAACGCGGACACGTCGTCGCGCTGCTTGAACAAAATACCGGCGGTGTCGGTGAGCAGCTCGGGGTCAAGCACCAAGGTGTCCAGCGCCAGCAGGGCCTTGGCCCATTCCACGCTCTCGGCAATGCCGGGGGCGCGCTGAAAGTTGCTCACAAACGGCTGGCTGCGCAAGCGGTTGACCACGTCGGCAACCTGCGCGGTGAGCGCCTCGGAGGCCTGCGGCACCTGCGCACGAATGATTTGGAGCTCGCGCTCGCGCTCGGGGTAATCGAGCCAGTGATAGAAGCAGCGGCGCTTGACCGCGTCATTGAGCTCGCGGGTGCGGTTGCTGGTGAGCAAGGTCACAGGTTTCACGCGGGCTTTGACGGTGCCCATTTCTGGAATGCTGACCTGATACTCGCCCAAGTACTCGAGCAGGAAGGCCTCAAAGGGCTCGTCTGCGCGGTCCACCTCGTCAATCAGCAGCACGGCTCCGGGTGCCGGGGTCTGCAAAGCCTGCAACAGCGGGCGACGGATGAGGTAGCGCTCCTGGTACACCTCGCGCTCCACATCGGCAACGCCCACGCCGGACTGGGGCGCAAGCTCCGCAGCACGCATATGCAAGAGCTGGGCTGCGTAGTTCCACTCATAAAGCGCCTCGCGCTGCTCCAGCCCGTCGTAGCACTGCAGGCGAATGAGTGCGCGCTCCAGAGCAACGGCCAGTGCCTTGGCGAGCTCAGTCTTGCCAACCCCGGGTTCGCCCTCCAACAGCAAAGGCCGCTGCAGCTTGAGCGCCAGAAACACGGCAGTGGCCAAGCGCCGGTCGGCGAAGTAGCCCGCGGCCTGTAGCGCCGTGATGAGCGCGTCCACCGAAGAAAACACCTTCATGGGAACCTTTGTGCTGTGAAGACGAAAAAGCCCCGCAGCCAAAAGAGGGCGGGGCTGAACTGGACAAAAACTTAGCTTAAGAGCTTAGCGACGGCGCGCTGGGTTTGCACGCTGATCAGGTTGGCCCGGTAGGCAGCCGTTGCGTGGATGTCAGCGTTGAGGTCGCTGTCGTCAATCTTGACCGACGCAGCAGACTCTACGCTGAAGTTCTTGTTCAGCGCGTCTTCCAGTGCCGTATGGCGGAACACGAAAGGTCCCGCACCTGTGACCGCCACACGCACGCCACGATCCGTTTGCGCCAGGTAGACGCCCACCAAAGCGAAACGGGAGGCGGGCTGGTTGAACTTCATGTACACGCTGCGCTTGGGGATAGGGAAGCTGATCGCGGTGATCAGCTCACCCTCTTCTAAAGCAGTCGTAAAAGTGCCCAAAAAGAATTCATCTGCCGCAATAGTTCGCTTGTGGGTGCGGATGGTGGCCCCTAAGGCCAGCACCGCACTGGGGTAACAAGCCGCGGGGTCGCAGTTAGCGACCGAGCCACCAAGCGTGCCCATGGCCCGGATTTGCTTGTCCCCGATATGTGCAGCCAAATCGGCCAGTCCAGGAATAGCCTCTCTAACGAGGCGGCTGTTGGACACATCAATATGCCGGGTCATGGCGCCGATCACAACGGCATGGCCTTCCGTGCGAATACCAGCCAACTCGGGTATGCCACTCAAATCAGCGAGGGATCCGGGTTGGGAAAGTCGCAATTTCATGGAGGCCAGCAGGGTTTGCCCGCCAGCCAACACCTTGGTTCCACTGGCCGTCAAATCTACAGCCGCTTGTAGCGTCTTGGGACGCTCCAGAGTAAATGCGTACATGGTCTTGTTCTCCTGTGCTTATGCCTTGGCGGCTTGAATGGCTTCCCACACGCGGTTTGGGGATGCGGGCATGTCGAAGTCCTTCACGCCGACCTCGCGCAGTGCGTCGAGCACCGCATTGATGACTGCGGGTGGCGAACCGATGGCGCCGGCCTCGCCGCAGCCCTTGGTGCCCAGCGGGTTGTGGGTGCAAGGGGTGCAGATGTTCTCGATCTTGAATTCAGGGAAATCATCAGCGCGGGGCATGGTGTAGTCCATGAACGAGCCGGTCAGCAGCTGGCCGGTTTCTTTGTCGTAGACGCAGTTTTCCAGCAGCGCCTGGCCAATGCCTTGCACTAGACCACCGTGCACCTGACCTTCCACAATCATGGGGTTGATGATGGTGCCGAAATCGTCCACCGCGGTGAACTTGTCCACACGCGTCTTGCCTGTCATGGGGTCGATTTCCACCTCGCAGATGTAGGTACCACTGGGGAAGGTGAAGTTGGTGGGGTCGTAGAACGCGGTTTCGTTCAGGCCGGGCTCCAGCTTGTCCAGCGGGTAGTTGTGGGGCACGTAGGCAGTCAGCGCCACTTGGCCGAAGGTCACCTTCTTGTCGGTGCCCTTGACGGTGAACTCGCCGTTGGCGAACTCGACGTCAACATCGCTGGCTTCCATCAGGTGAGCCGCAATCTTCTTGGCCTTGGTCTCAATCTTGTCCAGCGCCTTCATGATGGCCGCGCCGCCCACCGAGATGGAACGGGAACCATAGGTGCCCATGCCGAATGGCACACGGCCAGTGTCGCCGTGCACCACGTCCACTGCTTCCACCGTGATGCCCAGGCGTGCTGCCACGACTTGCGCAAAAGTGGTTTCGTGGCCTTGGCCGTGGCTGTGTGAGCCTGTAAACACGGTTACGCTGCCGGTGGGGTGCACGCGCACTTCGCCGCACTCAAACAGGCCGGCGCGTGCGCCCAAGGCGCCAGCGATATTGCTGGGGGCCAGACCGCATGCTTCGATGTAGCTCGAGTAGCCGATGCCGCGCAGCATACCCTTGGCCTTGCTGGCAGACTTGCGGGCTTCGAAGCCGGCGGTGTCGCCCAAGTTTTGCGCCTTGGTCAGGCAGCCCAGGTAGTCGCCTGCGTCGTATGTCAGGGCCACAGGAGTCTGGTAGGGCCAGCTGTTGATGAAATTGCGCTTGCGGATTTCGTCTTGCGACAGGCCCAGCTCCCAAGCACAGCGGGTGACCAGACGCTCGAGCAAATAGGTCGCCTCGGGACGACCGGCACCTCGGTACGCGTCGACCGGAGCGGTGTTGGTAAACCAGGCGTCCACTTCCACATGAATCAACGGGCAGGTGTACTGACCGGCAAGTAATGTGGCATAGAGGATGGTGGGCACACAGGTTGAGAAGGTGGACAGGTAGGCGCCGAGGTTGGCATCGGTATGCACGCGCATGGCCAGGAATTTGCCGTCCTTGTCCATAGCCATTTCTGCATGACTCACGTGGTCACGACCGTGGGCATCGGTCAGGAAAGACTCGCTGCGTTCACAGGTCCACTTCACGCTGCGGTTGAGCTGACGGGATGCCCAGGTCAGCGCCACGTCTTCTGCATACAAATAGATCTTGGAGCCGAAGCCGCCACCCACATCGGGGGCAATCACCCGCACTTTGTGTTCGGGCAGGCCGAGCACAAAAGCGGTCATAAGTAAGCGCTCGACGTGCGGATTTTGGTTAGAGACGTGGAGCACGTACTCTTCGGTGGCGCGGTTGTAACTGCCAATAGCAGCGCGCGGCTCCATGGCGTTGGGAACCAAGCGGTTATTGACCAAGTCCAGCTTGGTGATGTGGGCGGCCGAAGCAAACGCCGCATCCACCGCGGACTTGTCCCCTAGCGCCCACTTGTAGCAATGGTTGTTGGGCGCTTGTTCATGCAGTTGCGGGCCCGAAGCCGCATCACGCACATCCACCACCGCAGCCATAGGTTCATAGTCCACCACCACCGCTTCTGAGGCGTTTTTGGCTTCCTCGAGCGAGTCGGCAATGACCATGGCGACCTGATCGCCCACGTGGCGTGCTTTGCCCAGCGCCAACACGGGGTGGGGCGGCTCTTTCATAGGTTGGCCGTTCACGTCGGTGATCAACCAGCCACAGGGCAATCCGCCCATCTTGCCTTCGAGGTCCTTGCCGGTAAACACATCTACAACGCCGGGCATGACCTTGGCCGCAGCCACATCTATGCTCTTGATGGTGGCGTGGGCATGCGGGCTGCGGACAAACACCGCATAAGCCTGACGGTCTAGGGTGATGTCGTCGGTGTACTGGCCCGCTCCGGTCAGGAAACGGTAATCTTCCTTGCGAAGGATGGACTCGCCGATGTGCGGAAGCTTAGAAAAATCTGATGCACCCATAGCAATGTCTCCTTAAGAATTGGCCATAGCAGCTTGACCCTGCTGTACGGCTTTGATGATGTTTTGGTAACCGGTGCAGCGGCAGATGTTGCCCTCCAACAGTTCGCGGATTTCGCCGGCATCGGCCTTGGGATGGTGGGTGCAGATATCTACCGCGCTCATCACCATACCGGTGGTGCAATAACCGCACTGCAGCCCGTGGCACTCTTTGAATGCAGCTTGCATCGGGTGCAGTGTGCCGTCTGGCTGGGCGAGCCCTTCAATGGTGGTGATCTCGGATCCGTTGGCCTGCGCCGCCAGCACGTTGCAAGACTTGATGCTGCGACCGTCCTTGATGACGGTACAGGCGCCGCACTGCGCCGTGTCGCAGCCCACGTGGGTGCCAGTAAGGTGGAGGTGTTCGCGCAACAATTGCACGAGCAATGTATGGGGGGCGACGTCCACCGAAGTGGACTTGCCATTGACCTTGAGTTGAACCTTCATGGGATAGAGCTCCGTAAAAGTAAGGGAAATGAACCTTGTCAGGATTGATGACTGAATCCATTATTGGGTGAACGTCATCCAGCAGCCCTAGGCAAAACCCTTAATCGCCGTCGCTTCGGATTCAGGATTGAAAAACTCCTCATCTAAACTGATTCCCTATTGAGAATTCCATGACCCTCAAAGACCTCCCCCCTGACGCCCGCCCCCGCGAAAAGCTTTTGGCGCGAGGTCCCGGCGCCCTGAGCGACACTGAGCTGTTGGCCTTGCTGCTGCGCACCGGAACTGCAGGCAGAGGGGTGTTGCAACTGGCTTCGGACTTGCTTTCAGGTCAAGGCATTGCCGGTTTGCTGCAAGCCAGCAAGGAAAAGTTAGAGGGCATCAAAGGGCTGGGGCCGGCCAAACGGGCCGAGCTGATGGCGGTGCTGGAGCTGGCCCGCCGTGCTTTAGCAGAACAACTGCGCGAGCGGATCGACCTGCACAACCCCCAAGCGGTTCAGCACTATGTGCAGCTGCATCTGGGGCATCAGGCCCACGAATTATTTGCCGTGATGTTTTTAGACAGCCAACACCGCTTGCTCAAAATGGAAGAAATGTTCAGAGGCACCTTGAACCAAACCAGCGTCTACCCCAAAGAAGTGGTCAAACGCGCCCTGCACTGGGATGCCGCCGCGGTGATCTTGGCGCACAACCACCCCAGTGGCGCGGTGCAGCCTTCTCAAGCCGACCAAGCCCTGACCCATACTCTTAAAGCTGCCTTGGGCTTGGTGGATGTGCGGGTGCTGGACCACATCATCGTTGCGCAGGGGCAAGCACTGTCTATGGCTGAAAAAGGTTTGATGTGAGCACCTCCCCATGAGCACCACACCACCACGTTCACGCCCTGTCAAGCTGGGTGGGCTTTTGGACCTAGAGTCCGTCAAGCGCACACTGCAAGATCAGGCCCAACAAGCGGCATTGGTAGAGGCCCAGCGCAAGCTCAAGGCGCAACGCCAGCAAGCGGAAGAACAACTTTTTAAACGGGCCATTGGCGCTGTGAAACCCCTAGCCCACACCCCAAGGATTCAACTAAATACTGAGCTGCCACCCCCCATTCCGGTTCAACGTCAGCGCGATGAGGCCTCGGCGCTGCAAGAGTCGCTCAGTGACGAGATGGATGTGAGCGCCCTGCTCGACACCGACAGCGAATTGAGCTTTCGCGCTCCTGGTGTGGGGCCCGACGTGACGCGCAAGCTGCGCCGTGGGGTGTGGGCCATCCAGCGGGCTATAGACCTGCATGGGCTGCGCACCGATGAGGCTCGTATTGCTTTAAGTGAATTTATTCGCGAAGCGCACAAACAAGGCGTGCGCTGCATTCGGGTGGTGCACGGCAAGGGACTGGGCTCGCCGGGCAAAACACCCGTACTCAAGCAACGGGTGCTGAGCTGGCTGTCCCAAAAACAAGAGGTGCTGGCTTTTGTGCAGGCCCGCCCTGCCGAGGGTGGTGCAGGCGCTTTGGTGGTGTTGCTTAAACCGCAGCTTGGCGCAAAGTTTGCACCACAGGGCGCTTGAGCACGCCACGCAAGCTCCACCAGCCCGCCAGCAAGGCCAACGCTGCACCGGCTAAGGTGCCGCCGATCAAAATAACAGGCGACACCACCCAATCAAACTCAAACACAAAGTGGGCCAAGGCCCACCCCATGGCGCTGGCCACCAGCGCCGACAAAGCCCCTGCCAATAGGCCCACACCGGCCAGTTCTGCCGCCTGCACCTGCTGCATCAAGCGGGCGCTAGCACCCAGGGCGCGGTAGACCGCAAACTCGCGGGCGCGCTCTTCGCGCGAGGCGGTGAGCGCAGCTATCAGCACCACCAAGCCCGCCGCCAAGGTAAACACAAACAAAAATTCCACCGCCCTGATAACCTGGCTTATGACACTTTGCACCTGTACCAAGGTGGCCGTCAGGTCCACCACCGTGAGGTTGGGGAACTCATGGACCAACTGGTTGTCAAACGCAGAGGCAGTTTGGGGTGCAGAGCTACGCTCGGTTGTGACGACACGCTCGGAAGCCGTACCCCGTTCGGGTGTGCGAAATGCGCTGATGTAGGTGATGGGCACCTCGGGCATCTGGCTTAAGGGGTAAATCATGAAAAAGTTGACCCGCAAGGAGCTCCAGTCCACCTTACGCATAGAAGTGAGCGTGGACTCGCGCAGCACACCGGCCACCTCAAAGCCCACACGGTCGCCCAAACGCAAGCCCAAGGTTTTGGCCAAACCCGATTCCACGCTCATGCCGTTGGCGTCTTCAGGCGTCCAGCGGCCTTGCACCAAGGGGTTGTTTACAGGCAACTTGGCGCTGTAAGACACATTGAATTCGCGGTCCACCAGCCGGCGCGCCCGCTCTTCGGCAAAGTCTTGCGGGGTGACGGCTTTGCCGTTGACCGAGACCAAACGCGCACGAATCATGGGATACCAGTCGTAATGCTGCACACCAGCCCGCGCCAAAGCCCCTTGAAAGGCCATCTCTTGGTCAGGCTGAATGTTGATGACAAAGCGGTTGGGGGCATCGGCCGGCGTAGCCTGCTGCCAAGCGCTGACCAAGTCGGTGCGCAGCAATACCAGCAACATCAGCGCCAGCAAACCCACCGCCAGGCTGCTCACCTGCACCACCGCAAAGCCGGGGCGCGCCGTGAGCTGCCGCGTGGCCAACACCAACCACCGCGGGGCGGTGTCTTCTTTCACCAACCCGCGTAAGGCATTGACCGCCCCCCAGGCCACCAAGGCAAAAACCACCACCGCCCCAGCAAAACCGCCCACGGCAATCAAGCCCAAAGACAGGTCTCGGCTGGCAGCGACCAGCAACACTGCAAAACCCAGCACACCCAATATCCATACGCCGGCACTCAGGGGCTTTAAGTCGCCCACATCGCGCCGGATCACCCGCAGCGCAGGCACATGAGCCAGCTGTAGCACCGGTGGTAAACCAAATGCCAAAAGCAGTGTCATGCCGACCCCAAGCCCCAAACCTGCTGGCCCAAAACTCGGCGCGGGCAGGGCCACCTTGACCAAGCCCGCGAGCAACCACACGAACACCCAGTGCCCCACAAAGCCCAGCAGCACGCCCAATCCGCTGGCAACCAAACCCACCAACACAAACTCCACCAAATAACTTTGGGTCATGGCCGCTTGGCTTAAACCCAGTACGCGCAGCATGGCGCAGTCGTTCAAATGGGCGCTGGCAAAACTGCGGGCGGCCATGGCCACGGCCACCGCGCACAACAGGGCGGCCAGCAGGGCGACCAAATTTAAAAACTTTTCTGCGCGGTCTAAGGTTTGACTGGACTCTGGCCGGCCCGACGCAATGGACTCCAGCCGAAGGCCCCGCAGCTCTTGCTGAGCAATACGCTGCTCGGCTTGGCGCATGAAGCTCTGCACCGCAGAGTCATTCCCAGCCACGGCCAAGCGGTAGTTGATGCGGCTGGCAGGCTGCACCAGCCCAGTAGCCTCTAGATCAGCGCGGTGAATCATGGCTCGAGGCGAAAAATTCACAAAACCCGCGCCACGGTCAGGTTCTACATAAATAAGCCGGGCAATCCGAAAGCTGCTGTTGCCCAGCAGCACCGCATCGCCCATTTTTAAACCCAAGGACTCCAGCAGTGGCGGGTCTACCCACACCTCTCCGGGGGCAGGGATGTCGCGGCTCTCAATGCTTTGTGCTTCCTCAGGAGCTGCGGAGACCTTCAACTTGCCGCGCAGGGGATAGCCCGGCTCCACCGCTTTGAGCGCCACCAAGCGAGTACTACCACCCTGAGCGTCGCTAGCCCTTGCCATGGTGGGAAAGCTCATGGAGCGCGCCATTTGCAAGCCTAGAGACTGCGCCAGCTCCTCAAAAGCCACTGGGGCAGGCTGGTCGCTGGCCAGCACCGCATCACCCCCTAAAAGTTGCCGCGCATCGCGCTGTAAACCGGCCTGAAGGCGGTCTGCAAAAAAGCCAACGGCAGTCAGCGCCGCCACGGCCAAGGTCACCGCCAACATCAGCAAACGCAGCTCACCCGCGAGAAAGTCGCGCCACAGCGTGCGCCAGCCGAGTTTTAAAGCAGAGGTATTCACGTGGCTAGAAAGGTTTAGGCGCGCGCCACCATCTTTTTGGTGGCCAGCAGGTCCAAATGCTCTTGAATGGCTTCACGCACCAAAGGGTGTAACTGCGCACTGGACGCATCTGCCAAGTGGGCGATCAAGGCTTCGCGCATGCGCGGCTCCCAAAACTTGCTGATGTGCTGGGCAATGCCAAGTCGGGCTTCTTGGGGGTTGGGCATGCTTTGAAAAAAATCTCCGATGCTGTTGGCCATGGTGACCAAGTTGTCGATGTCCATGTGCGATGACCTTACTTTCTCAAGACCGATTGAAGACTCAGTAAAACGATGGCGATTTAAAGCGCTCAGGAAAGGTGTAAGCCACCCACTCATCCCCACGGACATAACCCGCCAATGCCAGATTATGGGCTTGGGCCACGTCAATCGCCAACGCGGTGGGGGCCGACACCGCGGCCAAAACACCTGCGCCAAAGGCCACAGCTTTTTGCACCATTTCAAAGCTGGCGCGGCTGGTGATGCACAGCCAACCGGAACTCGCCTCCACTTGGTGGCGCACCAAATCGCCAATGAGTTTGTCCAGCGCATTGTGTCGGCCAATGTCTTCGCGCACGCGCAAGATGTTGCCGTTGAGGTCTGCCCAAGCGGCCGCATGAGTGGCCCCAGTGAGTTGCTGCACATGCTGCCAAGCACGCAAGCCGGCTTCGGCCTTTTGAATCGCGGCAGCAGACACACACACCGCATGTACGTTAGCCAAAGTGCGCTGCACTTGTGCCAAGCTGTCAGTGCCACACAAGCCGCAACCGGTGCGGCCCGCCAAGGTTCTGCGCCGCTCTTTAAGACGCCATTCGCAAGCGGCGGACACATCCAGGCGAAGCTCTATGCCTTGGGCCACGGTTTGCACTTCTGTGCCAAACAACTCTTGTGGGCTCTCCAGAAGACCTTCGGTTAAAGCAAAACCCAACGCAAAGTCTTCTAGGTCTGAAGGGCTGACCATCATCACCGCATGGGAAATGCCGTTGAACAGCAAGGCCACGGGCACCTCTTGGGCCACAAAGTCGGTTTGGGCATGCACTGCACCCGCTTGGTAGCGGCTGACCACCCGTTGAGACACCCCCGCAGGAAGCACCTCAAGGGCTTGAGACCTCATTTACCCACCAGTTCAGCTTGCCTGATATTGGCATGGGGCAGCAAGCTGAGTTGGTTTTGGTTGAACTTGTCGTAGCGCTGCTGCCACTCCGAAGGTTGGCTCACCGCCACCACCTGAACCGCCGTAACCTTGTACTCAGGGCAGTTGGTGGCCCAGTCGGAGCTGTCGGTGGTGATGACGTTGGCGCCCGACTCCGGAAAGTGGAAGGTGGTGTACACCACCCCTGGCTGCATACGAGAGCTCACCTCCGCGCGCAGCACAGTGCGGCCCGCGCGGCTTTCAATGCCCACCCAGTCCATGTCCTTGATACCGCGTTCTTGCGCGTCGTGGGGGTGGATTTCCAGGAGGTCTTCGCTGTGCCACACGTTGTTGGCGGTACGACGGGTTTGCGCGCCAACGTTGTACTGCGACAAGATGCGCCCCGTAGTGAGCAACAAGGGAAACTTTTGCGTTACTTTTTCGCTACTGGCAATATATTGCGTGTTGAAAAATTTACCCTTACCACGCACAAACTTGTCGATGTGCATGATGGGGGTGCCGGCTTCTTCGGTATTTTCATTACACGGCCACTGCACGCTGCCCAAACGCTCAATTTTTTCGTAGCTCACGCCACGGAAGCTGGGGGTTAAGTCTGCAATTTCTTGCATGATTTGTTCAGGGTGGTCGTAATGCATGGCGTAACCCAAGGCCTGTGCGAACTTGAGGGTCACTTCCCAGTCTGCAAACTCGGCCATGGGCGGCATGGCTTGGCGCACACGAGAGATGCGGCGCTCCGCATTGGTGAAGGTGCCGTCTTTTTCCAGGAATGAGCTTCCGGGCAAAAACACGTGGGCGAACTTGGCGGTTTCGTTCAAAAAGATGTCTTGCACGACGATACATTCCATAGCCGACAACGCAGCCTCCACGTGCTGCGTGTTGGGGTCGGACTGCACAATGTCTTCACCCTGGCAGTACAAGCCTTTGAAGCTGCCGTCCAGTGCAGCCTCAAACATATTAGGAATGCGCAAACCCGGCTCGGGGCTGATGCTGACACCCCAAGCTTCTTCAAACAGGGTGCGGGTGGTGGTGTCTGAAATGTGGCGGTAACCTGGAAGCTCGTGCGGGAAGCTGCCCATGTCGCAACTGCCCTGGACATTGTTTTGACCACGCAGGGGGTTGATGCCCACACCTTCGCGCCCAACCATGCCGCAGGCCATGGCCAAGTTGGCAATACCCAGCACCATGGTAGAACCTTGGGCGTGCTCGGTCACGCCCAAGCCATAGTAAATGGCCGAATTGGGGCCGCTGGCGTACAGGCGCGCCGCGGCACGCACCTCGGCTGCGGGAACACCAGTGACCGCCTCAAAGGTCTCGGGCGAGTTCTCGGGCTTAGAGACAAAGTCGCGCCACTCGTTAAAGCTTTTGTCGTCGCAGCGTTCTTTAACGTAAGCCTGCGCAATCAGGCCTTCGGTCACCACCACATGGGCCATGGCGGTGATCATGGCCACATTGGTGCCCGGCTTGAGCGCCAAGTGGTGGTCGGCCTTGACGTGTACAGAATCCACCAAGTCGATCTTGCGGGGGTCCACCACAATCAGGCGGGCGCCTTGGCGCAGGCGGCGCTTCATGCGCGAGGCAAACACGGGGTGGGCGTCGCTGGGGTTGGCGCCAATCACCATGATCACATCGGCATGCTCTACGGACTTAAAGGTTTGAGTACCGGCGGACGTGCCCAAGGTTTGGCCCAAGCCATAGCCGGTGGGTGAGTGGCACACGCGGGCGCAGGTATCCACGTTGTTGGTACCAAATGCAGCGCGCACCAGTTTTTGAACCAAATAGGTTTCTTCGTTGGTGCAGCGGGAAGACGTGATGTCGCCCACTGAATCTTTGCCGTGCTCGGACTGAATTTTTTGAATGCGGGTTGCGGCGTAGGTCAGCGCTTCGTCCCAGCTCACCACTTTCCAAGGGTCGGTGATGCGGTCGCGAATCATGGGGGTGGTGATGCGGTCTTGGTGGGTAGCGTAGCCCCAAGCAAATCGGCCCTTCACACACGAGTGGCCTTCGTTGGCTTTACCGTCTTTCCAAGGCACCATGCGCACCACGGTGTTGCCCTTCATTTCGGCCTTAAAGCCGCACCCCACACCGCAATACGCGCAGGTCGTGATGAGGCTGTGCTCGGGCTGGCCCAGCTCAATGATGGACTTTTCTTGCAAAGTGGCGGTGGGGCATGCCTCGACGCAAGCGCCGCAAGACACGCATTCGCTGTCCATAAACGGCTGGTCTTGGCCGGGCGACACACGGCTGTCAAAGCCGCGGCCCGAAATGGTCAAGGCAAAGGTGCCCTGGGTTTCCTCGCAAGCGCGCACACAGCGGTTGCACACAATGCATTTGCTGGCGTCGTAAGTGAAATAGGGGTTGGACTCGTCTTTGGGCAGGTCGCAATGGTGGGCGCCAGCGGCCTCCCCCACGCCGTAGCGCACATTTCGCAAGCCCACCACACCGGCTTGGGTTTGCAGTTCGCAGTTGCCGTTCGCGCTACAGGTTAAGCAGTCCAGCGGGTGGTCGCTGATGTAGAGCTCCATCACGCCTTTGCGCAGGTCTTGCAGCTTGGGTGTTTGGGTGCGCACCACCATACCCGCTTCTGCGGGTGTGGTGCAGGATGCGGGAGTGCCTTTGCGGCCGTCAATTTCGACCAAACACAAACGGCACGAACCAAAGGGCTCCAGACTATCGGTGGCACAGAGCTTGGGCACTTGAATACCCGCGTCCACAGCTGCGCGCATGAGCGAGGTGCCTTTGGGCACGGAAACCGAATAGCCGTCGATGGTCAGATCGACCCACACGTCCGACTTGCGGGCAGGGGTGCCGTAATCCGTATCTTTTTGGGCGATGTCTTGCTTGGAATAGTTCATCATGAGTTTTCCTTAAGCGGATTCAGGGGTGCGGACTTCAAGGCCGAAGTCTTTGGGGTAATGGTTGAGCGCTGACAGCACGGGGTAAGGCGTCATGCCGCCCATAGCGCACAGGCTGCCGCTGAGCATGGTGTTGCACAGATCGCGCAGCAAATGCACTTGCTGTTCTTTAGGGTGCTTGGCATTGGCCGGGGCGGTGATGCGGTCAATCACCTCCACACCGCGGGTCGAACCAATGCGGCACGGTGTGCATTTGCCGCAGCTCTCTAGCGCACAAAATTCCATGGCGTAGCGCGCCAGCTTGGCCAGGTTGGCCGTGTCGTCGTGCACCACAATGCCGCCGTGCCCCACTACCGCGCCCACAGCAGCATAAGCTTCGTAGTCCAGAGGCAAGTCCCATTGAGACTCGGGCACATAGGCACCCAAGGGACCACCCACCTGAACCGCCTTGATGGGCCGACCGCTGCGGCTGCCGCCGCCAAAGTCAAACAACAATTCGCGCAGGGTCAGGCCAAAAGCCTTTTCTACCAAGCCGCCATGTTTGATATTGCCCGCCAACTGAAACGGCAGGGTGCCGTGGGAGCGGCCTACACCGAAATCCTTATAAAACTGGGCGCCTTTGGCCATGATGATGGGCACAGACGCCAGGGTGATCACGTTGTTGATGACGGTGGGCAAGCCAAACAAGCCCTCCAGCGCGGGCAAGGGCGGCTTAGCCCGCACCACACCGCGCTTGCCTTCAATGCTCTCGAGCATGGCGGTTTCTTCCCCGCACACATAAGACCCTGCCGCTTTGCGCACCTCTAAATCAAAAGCCTTACCGCTGCCGCACACATTGCCGCCCAAATAGCCCGCCTCGGTGGCCAAGGCAATGGCTTCTTTCATGGTTGAAATGGCGTGGGGGTATTCGGAGCGGATGTAGATGTAGCCCTGTGTGGCCCCCACCGCAATGCCTGCAATGGCCATGCCTTCAATCAGCATGAAGGGGTCGCCCTCCATGGTCATGCGGTCAGAGTAGGTGCCCGAGTCGCCTTCGTCGGCATTGCACACCACATATTTTTGAGCGCCCGCAGCATTCAACACGGTACGCCACTTGATGCCCGCAGGGAACGCCGCGCCCCCGCGGCCGCGCAGACCGGAATCGGTGACCTCTTGAACAATGGCCGCACTGTCTAGCGACACCGCACGCTTCAGCCCCAGCCAACCAGCATGGGCTTCGTAGTCGCCCAAAGACAGCGGGTCGGTGACGCCCATGCGGGCAAAGGTCAGGCGCTCCTGCTTGGCCAGGTAAGGTATGCGCTCTGTGAGGCCGTGGTACAAAGGGTGCGCTGCACCTTGCAGCATGCCCGCATCCAACAGAGCGGGCACATCTTGGGGCTCCACTGGGCCATAGGCTACGCGGCCATTGGGGGTTTCAACTTCCACCAACGTTTCAAGCCAAAACATGCCGCGCGAACTGTTGCGCACCAACACCATTTGCACGCCACGGGCAGCGGCTTCGGCTTGCAAACGGGCGGCCACTTCATCAGCACCCACCGCCAGCGCTGCGCTGTCGCGGGGCACAAAGACTTTCACGGCAGTCATGCGGTGGCCTCCAGCTGACGCAAGAGTTGGTTTAACTTGTTGGGTGTGACGCGGGCGTGCACGGTGTCGTTGACCTGAATGGCCGGTGAAGACGCGCACATGCCCAAGCAATATACGGGCTCCAAGGTCACCGCGCCATTGGCCGTGGTGCTGTGCGAGGCACAACCCAGGGTTTTTTCTGCCAGGGCCATGAGCTCTTCAGCGCCACAGGCTTGGCACGCCTCGGCCCGGCACACCTGCACCACGTGCTTGCCCGGGGCCTCGCTCCTAAAAAAATGGTAATAAGTGATCACACCGTGCACTTCGGCACGCGACAAGTTCAACCCCTTGGCAATGTCGCCCACCACCTCGGACGGGATGTAGCCCACTTGGTCTTGGATGGCGTGCAGCAGCGGCAGCAGCGCTCCTTGAATGGGTTTGTGGGCGTCTATAAGTTGATGAATGTCTAGGTTTTGAATATCTGAGCGGTTCATGTCGTGCTTTGCTTGCAGGTAAATGCCTGTTACCGTGCTTTGTACGTGCCTAGTCCTGCCCGGTCAAATTGCATTGGGCTATGTGGTGATTCAAAAACTAAATGACGCGGCGCAGCATGCCACTGTGTTCAGCAGCCAATTCCAGCCATTGCGGGTCTTGCGCTAAGCCCAAGGCGGCCTCTTGGGTGCGGGAAAGCCGCTCGACCTCCTGCACCATAAACCCCAAGGTGGTGCTGATTTGGGGTGCCACCAGCAGGTGGGCGCGCAGCTCGCGATAAGGGCGCACAGCGCCTACCAAGGCGCCAGGCAATATACAAGCCACTTCGCCACCCAAGGCGCTTAAGGCCAGACTCAGCATGGAATTGGTTTGCAGCACCGGCTGCACCACCACCCCAGCCTCACGAAACGCCGCATCCACAATGTGGCGGTTGTGCATTTCAGAAGTCATGAGGCACAGGGGCAAAGCAGCGGCTTCGGCCCAACTCATGGGCTGGCCCATTTCCAAATCCGGCTGGTCCATTTCCGACTTAAGTTGGACTGACACCTCAGGCAACTCCTGCCTGCGCACCAAAAAATAGTGCTCGGTGTACTGGGGAAAGGTTTTGATTTGGCGTGCCCAAGCGGGCTGAACCCGCTCCATAAAGCCCAAACCCAAGTCGAGCGTCAGCTGCACCAGCCCTGCCTCGATGTCATGCGAGCTCATGGAGCGCACCACCGGCGAAATGCCCGGATGGATTTGATGCAAACGCGCCGCAAAACGCGCGGCAATAGGCTCGGCCGTCGGAACTACGCCAATAGACAGCACGCCCTGCACCAACTCGCCCATGCTGTTGAGGTCTTGTTTGAGCAACTGCTCTTCAAACAACATGCGCCGGGCACTGTCGAGCAGCCGCTCGCCTTCAGCCGTGAACCCTACAAATGTTCGCCCCCGCTTGACAATAGGTGCGCCAAATTCAGTTTCCAGCGCCCTCAAGGCATTGGACAAGGCCGGCTGCGTGATAAAGCACGCCTGCGCCGCCCGGGCAAAGTGCTTGTGCTCGCCCAGCGCCACCAAGTAGCGCATGGACACCAGAAGGTTCATGTGTCCTTAGAAATGGTGATCGTGGGAAATTTGCTTGAAAAGTCTTTGTTTTTGGCGGCAATGGCCACCGCCACTTGGCGTGCCACGGCTTTGTAAAGGCCCGCCAGTTCGCCCTCGGGGTCGGCCACCACGGTGGGCTTGCCGCTGTCAGCCTGCTGGCGGATTTTGATATTTAGGGGCAGCGCGCCCAAATACGCCAGTTGGTGCTCAGCCGCCATGCTTTTACCGCCGTCGGCTCCAAAAATGTGTTCCGCATGGCCGCACTGGCTGCACACGTGCACCGCCATGTTTTCCACCACACCCAAAATAGGCACACCTACTTTTTCGAACATCTTGATGCCTTTGACGGCATCAAGCAGAGCAATGTCTTGCGGCGTGGTCACGATCACCGCTCCGGTCATGGGCACGCGCTGGCTCATGGTGAGCTGAATGTCGCCCGTGCCAGGAGGCATATCGACAATCAGGTAATCCAAGTTGTTCCAGTTGGTTTGGCGCAGCAGCTGGTCCAGCGCTTGGGTGGCCATGGGGCCGCGCCAGATCATGGCTTCTTCTTTTTTGACCATGAAGCCAATGGACATGACCTGCACGCCAAAGTTCTCCAACGGCTCCATGGTTTGGCCGTCTTTGCTTTCGGGGCGGCCTTCCAAGCCCATCATCATGGGCTGGCTGGGGCCGTAAATGTCAGCATCCAGCAGGCCCACACGGGCGCCCTCAGCTGCCAGCGCCAGCGCCAAGTTGGCTGCCGTGGTGCTTTTACCCACGCCACCTTTGCCTGAGGCCACAGCCACAATGTTTTTAACTTGCGGCAACAACTGCACGCCGCGCTGCACCGCATGCGCCACGATATGGGTCGTCAGGTTGACCGACACATTGCCCACCCCCTCCACAGTTTTGGCCGCGGCAATCAGGGCCTTACGCAGCAACGGGATTTGGCTTTTGGCGGGATAACCCAACTCCACATCAAAAGACACGTCGTCGCCACTGATGCTGAGATTTTTAATGGCCTTGGTGGACACCAAGTCTTTGCCTGTGTTGGGGTCAATTACGGTTTGAAGCGCGGTTTTGAGGGCTTGTTCTGTGACCGACATGGGTTCTCCTGTGAAGGGGCGTAGTCTAGCGAAGCGAGGACTAGAATC
>CAMAWQ010000026.1 GCA_945862005.1 Hylemonella gracilis
GAAGTCGAGGCCATGGGCGGCATGACAAAGGCGGTGGACAGCGGCTGGGCCAAGCTCAAAATTGAAGCCGACGCCGCCGCCAAGCAAGCCCGCATCGACAGTGGGCAGGATGTGATTGTGGGCGTCAACAAATACAATCTCAAGAGCGAAGACCTGATTGAAGCTCGCGATATCGACAACGTGGCGGTGCGCGACGGGCAGATTGCCCGTTTGTTGGAAATTAGGGCCAAACGCGACGCTGCGGCCGTGGATGCTGCGCTGGCTGCTATTACTTTTGCAGCGGGTCATCCGGATGCCAAGGGCGAGGATGGCAAGCACACCAACCTGCTGGACCTGAGCATCAAGGCCATCCGCCTGCGCGCCACGGTGGGCGAGGTAAGTGATGCGCTGGAAAAGGCCTTCGGCCGCCACCGCGCCGACACGCACAAGGTCAGCGGTGTTTACGCCGCCGCCTACGACTCTGCGCAGGGCGACACCATGGAATATTGGAACGCCCTCAAGGTCGACATTGCCGCCTTTGCGGACAAGCAAGGCCGCCGCCCCCGCGTGATGATCAGCAAGCTCGGACAGGACGGCCACGACCGCGGCGCCAAAGTGGTGGCCACCGCCTTTGCTGACCTGGGATTTGACGTGGACATGGGCCCGCTCTTTCAAACCCCCGAAGAGTGCGCCCGCCAGGCCATTGAAAATGACGTGCACGCCGTGGGTGTATCCACGCTGGCCGCAGGTCACAAAACTTTGGTGCCCGCCATCATTGCCGAGCTCAAAAATCAGGGCGCCGACGACATCATCGTCTTCGTGGGCGGCGTCATTCCCCGGCAGGACTATGACTTTTTGTACGCCGCCGGAGTGAAGGGCATCTACGGCCCGGGCACGCCGATTCCGGTGTCTGCGCGGGACGTGTTGAGCCAGATTGAGAAGGCGTTGGGCTGAGGGGTTAATTGGTAGATATCAATAATACATATCAATAGGTATATACTTTTGGTATCTATCGCACCTAGGAGATTGACATGAGCACCGCAATCGTCGACACCGCCAAAATTTTCACTACGGGACGCAGTCAGGCTGTGCGGCTGCCCAAGGCGTTCCGGTTTGCTACAAGCGAGGTGACCATCGAGCGCCAGGGTGACGCGGTCATCCTTCGTCCTAAGCTCGACAACGCCACGTGGGGGCAGCAGGTCTTGGCGGCGGTTGCAGCGTTCGGCCCGGACTTTAAGTTGGAACGCGCCGAAGAGTGGCCTCAAAAGGATCGGGAGCCGCTGCTTCCATGACTTATTTGCTCGACACCAATATTTGTATTTACATCATCAACGAGCAGCCCGCGCGGGTGTTGCAGCGCTTGATTCAAGCGGGTCGCGAATCGTTGGCAATCTCCACGGTTACGGTGGCCGAGTTGGCGTTCGGGGTTGCCAAAAGTACCCGTCCTGATTCGCGGCCCAAGCTGGAAAACTTTCTGTCGAAATTTCCCATCCTGGACTGGGGCCAAGACGCTGCATGGGTCTACGGCAACGTGCGCAAGACACTGGAAGCTAAGGGTCAGCGCGTTGGTGAGCGGGACTTGCTGCTGGCCTGTCAGGCACTCGCCCTGAACGCGACCATGGTCACCAACAACACCCGCGAATTCGAGCGCATTGAGGGCTTGAAGCTGGAGAACTGGGTTGCCTGATTTCACGACGGGCGCTTTAGATGCCATCGTCCGCGGGCAAGGCGCGGAGCAGCGCCGCGCCATCGCCAAAGCCATCACCCTGCTCGAATCCACCCGCGCCGACCACCGCGTGCAGGGGGATGCGCTGCTTACCGCTCTGCTGCCGCACACCGGCAAGTCGTTCCGGCTGGGCATCAGCGGGGTTCCGGGCGTTGGCAAGAGTACGTTCATTGAGGTGCTCGGGCTGTATTTGATTGAGCAAGGCCACCGGGTCGCGGTGCTGACTATTGATCCGTCCTCCACCGTGTCGGGCGGTTCCATCCTGGGCGACAAGACGCGGATGGAAAAGCTCTCGGTGCATGACCAATCGTTTCTCCGCCCCAGCCCCTCCAGCGGCACCCTGGGTGGCGTAGCCGAAAAAACCCGCGAGGCCATGCTGGTCTGCGAGGCGGCGGGTTATGACATCGTGATCGTGGAGACCGTAGGGGTGGGGCAGAGCGAGACAGCGGTGCAGGGTATGACCGACATGTTTGTGCTGATGCAGCTGCCCAACGCGGGTGACGATTTGCAGTCCATCAAGAAAGGGGTGATGGAGCTGGCGGATCTGGTGGTCATCAACAAGGCCGATATCGACGCTGATGCGGCCACCCGTGCGCAGGCGCAAATCACCTCCAGCCTGCGTCTGCTGGGCATGCATGGCAGCCCCGAGCATGCGCCGGGCCGCGACAAGCATTGGCAGCCCCAGGTCATCAGCCTGAGCGCGCTGCTGGGGCAAGGCGTTGACACCTTGTGGGCCGCAGTCACCGAATTCCAAACCCTGCAAACCGCCGGTGGCCTCCTGGCCCAGCGCCGTCAAAGCCAGTCGCTGGCGTGGATGTGGGAGCGCATTGATGCGGGCCTCAAGCAGGCCTTCAAGCACAACCCGGCGGTGCGCGAGCAGCTGCCGCGTCTAACCGCCGCGGTTCAAAAGGGCGAGATTGCGCCCAGCACTGCAGCACGAAATCTGCTCTCGGCACTTGAATTTACTGCGCAGGCAGCTCCTAAATAGATAGCGCCTCACTAAATAGCCATTTCTGACCCGAAGGAAGCACGCATGCAAGACATCCTCGTACAACTCGAAGCCAAGCGCGAGCTGGCCCGCATGGGCGGCGGGCAAAAGCGCATTGATGCGCAGCAGAAAAAAGGCAAGCTCACCTCGCGCGAGCGCCTGGAAGTGCTGCTGGACGAAGGCACCTTTGAAGAGTGGGACATGTTTGTAGAACACCGCTGCGTGGACTTCGGCATGGAAGAGCAAAAGATTCCGGGCGACGGCGTGGTCACCGGCTACGGCATGATCAACGGCCGCCTGGTGTTCGTGTTCAGCCAGGACTTCACCGTGTTCGGCGGCGCGCTGTCGGAAGCCCATGCCGAGAAGATCTGCAAGGTGATGGACCAGGCCATGAAGGTGGGCGCGCCGGTCATCGGCCTGAACGATTCGGGCGGCGCCCGCATTCAGGAGGGCGTGGCCAGCTTGGGCGGCTATGCCGATGTGTTCCAGCGCAATGTGATGGCCAGTGGCGTGATTCCGCAAATCAGCCTGATCATGGGGCCGAGTGCCGGTGGCGCGGTGTACAGCCCCGCCATGACCGACTTCATCTTCATGGTGAAGGACTCTTCGTACATGTTCGTGACCGGCCCCGAAGTGGTCAAAACCGTGACGCATGAAGAGGTGACCGCGGAAGAACTCGGCGGCGCCATCACCCACACCACCAAGAGCGGCGTAGCCGACCTGGCGTTTGAGAACGATGTAGAGGCGCTCCTGATGCTGCGCCGCCTGTACAACTACCTGCCGCTCTCCAACCGCGAAAAAGCCCCGGTGCGCAAGAGCGGCGACCCCGCCGACCGCAAAGACCTCAGCCTGGACACCCTGGTGCCCGACAACGCCAACAAGCCCTACGACATGAAGGAGCTGATCCTCAAAACCGTGGACGATGGCGACTTTTTTGAGATCCAGCCCGAGTACGCCAAGAACATCATCATTGGCTTCGCGCGCATGGACGGCCAAACCATTGGCATCGTGGCTAACCAGCCACTGGTGCTGGCGGGTTGTCTGGACATCAAGAGCAGCATCAAGGCCGCGCGCTTTGTGCGTTTTTGCGATGCGTTCAATATTCCGGTGGTCACGTTTGTGGATGTGCCCGGCTTCATGCCCGGCACCAGCCAGGAGTTTGGCGGCATCATCAAGCACGGCGCCAAGCTGCTTTACGCCTATGCCGAGTGCACCGTGCCCAAGATCACGGTCATCACCCGCAAGGCCTACGGCGGCGCCTACGACGTGATGGCCTCCAAGCACCTGCGGGGTGATGTGAACCTGGCCTGGCCGAATGCCGAAATCGCGGTGATGGGCGCCAAGGGCGCGGTGGAAATCATCTTCCGCGAGGACAAGGGCGACCCCGAAAAGCTGGCCGCCAGGGAGGCCGAATACAAAGCCCGCTTTGCCAATCCGTTTGTGGCCGGTGCGCGCGGCTTTATTGACGACGTGATTCTGCCGAGCGAAACCCGCAAGCGCATCTGCCGTTCGCTGGTCATGCTCAAGGACAAGAAGCTGGACAACCCGTGGCGCAAGCACGGGAATATTCCGCTTTGATTGGTATGCAGCTCGCCATGGGTGTTGATCGCGCTGGATCGAGTTGGCCGGACGTTTTGCTCCGTGTCCCCCGCGCTGCGCGCTCCTCCTTTACCTGCGCAAAACGCCCAGCCAACCCGACCCCGGTGCATGGTGGGGCTCAGCCCTGAAGTTTGCTCACAAAAATACGTGCCCTAACCGGCACCCCAGACATCGTTAGGAGACAGACATGTTCACCAAAATCCTGATCGCCAACCGTGGCGAAATCGCCTGCCGCGTCATTGCTACCGCCAAAAAAATGGGCATCCAAACGGTTGTCGTGTATTCGGACGCCGACAAAGAAGCCCGCCATGTGGCGCTGGCAGATGAGGCAGTCAATATCGGCCCTGCACCCAGCCGCGAGAGCTATTTGCAGGCAGAAAAAATCATTGCCGCCTGCAAACAAACCGGCGCACAGGCCGTCCACCCCGGCTACGGTTTCTTGAGCGAAAACGAGGCGTTTGCAAAGCGTTGCGAGGATGAAGGTATTGCCTTCATCGGCCCCAAGGCGCATTCGATTGCCGCCATGGGCGACAAGATTGCGTCCAAGAAGCTCGCGCTCGAGGCGCGGGTCAACACCATCCCCGGCTACAACGAGGCGATCAGCGGCCCTGAGCAGGCGGTGGAAATTGCCAAGGGCATCGGCTATCCGGTGATGATCAAGGCCTCGGCCGGCGGCGGTGGCAAGGGCCTGCGCGTGGCCTTCAACGACAAAGAGGCTTTTGAAGGCTTTTCCAGTTGCCAGAATGAGGCCCGCAACAGCTTTGGCGACGACCGCATCTTCATCGAGAAGTTTGTCCAGGAGCCGCGCCACATCGAGATTCAGGTGCTGGGCGACAGCCACGGCAACGTGATCTATTTGAACGAGCGCGAATGCTCCATCCAGCGCCGCCACCAGAAAGTGATTGAAGAAGCGCCTAGCCCGTTTATCAGCGAAGCCACCCGCAAAGCCATGGGCGAGCAGGCGGTACAACTGGCCAGGGCGGTGAAGTACCAATCTGCCGGTACGGTGGAGTTTGTGGTCGGCAAGGACCAGGACTTCTACTTTTTAGAGATGAATACCCGCCTGCAGGTCGAACATCCGGTGACCGAGTGCATTACCGGGCTGGACCTGGTGGAGCTGATGATTCGTGTGGCCGCGGGCGAGCAGTTGCCGCTCACGCAAGCAGAGGTTAAGCGCGAAGGCTGGGCGATGGAGTGCCGCATCAACGCTGAAGACCCGTTCCGCAACTTTTTGCCCTCTACCGGCCGTCTGGTGCGCTTTGCGCCGCCCGAGCAGACCATGTGGCAGGGCGACACCGGGCATTTGCACGGTGTCCGGGTCGATACCGGCGTGCAGGACGGCGGCGAGATTCCGATGTTCTATGACTCGATGATCGCCAAGCTCATCGTGCACGGCAAAGACCGGCTGGACGCTATTTGCCGTATGCGCGAAGCGCTCAACGGTTTTGTGATCCGCGGCGTGTCGAGCAACATTCCGTTTCAGGCGGCTTTGCTGGCCCACCCCAAGTTCGTGAATGGCGAATTCAACACCGGATTTATTGCCGAGCATTACGGCAAAGGATTCAAAGCTGAAGATGTGCCTCATGATGATGCAGATTTTTTGCTGGCGCTGGCGACCTTTGTGCTGCGCAAATCGCGCGAGCGCGCCTCCGCCTTGTCGGGCCAGTTACCTGGCTACGCCGTCAACGCCGAGAGCGATTGGGTGGTGGTGCGGCTATCTGATACCGGAGGGCACACCTACACGCCGGTGCATGTGGATAACTTAGGCAGTAACTTGGCTTACCCGCCGTCTCAAAGTGCCTCAGCACGTTACCAAGTTCATGGCCGGAATTACGACATTCACAGCGATGCGGGTTTGAGTGATATTTGTGTGTCCGGGCTGGTCAATGACCAGCCTTTTACAGCGCAGGTAGAGCGCGGTACCCCCAAAAATCCACTGGCGTTTCGCATTCAGCACAATGGCACGCGGATCGATGCTCTGGTGCTATCGCCCCGAGTGGCGGAGTTGCATCGCCTGATGCCATTCAAAATGCCGGCAGACATGAGCCGTTTTGTGTTGTCTCCCATGCCCGGTCTACTGGTTGATGTAGCGGTGGCCCCGGGGCAAAAGGTTCAGGCCGGTGAGCGCGTGGCCGTGATTGAGGCTATGAAGATGGAAAACGTGTTGTTTGCCCAAGCTGATGGCGTGGTGCATCAAGTGCTGGTAAACCAGGGTGAATCTTTGAGCGTGGATCAGCCGATTGTGGAGTGGAGTCGTTCATGAGTGCATCAGTGCAACGTCCTTTCAGGGTACTGGGTATCCAGCAAATTGCTATCGGGGCGTTAGACAAAGCTCCGCTGCGCCGTTTGTGGATTGACATGCTGGGCTTAGAACAAACGGGCAACTTTCGCAGCGAACGAGAAAACGTGGATGAAGACATCGCCGCAATAGGAACGGGGGCGCACAAGGTTGAGGTGGATCTGATGCAGCCCATCAACCCCGAGGGCAAACCTGCCGTGCATGTCACGCCCTTGAACCATGTGGGTTTGTGGATCGACGACTTGCCCTGTGCGGTGGAGTGGCTCACAGCGCGTGGTGTGCGCTTTGCGCCGGGAGGCATTCGCAAAGGTGCTGCGGGTTACGACATTTGTTTCTTACACCCCAAGGCCAGCGATGAATTTCCTATTGCGGGGGAGGGGGTTCTGATTGAATTGGTGCAGGCTCCGCCTGAGGTGATTAAGGCTTTAGGGCCAAACTTAGGGTAACTAAGTTTTGTCAGAACTTGCCTTGGTTTTTGCCCGATCCAAAGCCGCTTGAATCACGGCGCGTTTTTTGTTCAGTTCTTGAGCATCTGTAATCCGTGAATGCGCTGCCAGATCTTGTACGTGTTCTTGGGCCTTAGTTTGGTGGCGCTCTTGGCGCTCTGATTCCGCAAGGGCGGTTCGGTGTTGGTGAAATGCATAGCGCTGTGCCGCATGTGAGGCCAGCTCCGCTGACCAAGCGGCCCAGCCGGTTAGGCTGCCGCTGGCATTATCTAAAACAATACAGTCCACAGGGCACACTGGTAAACACAACTCACAGCCGGTGCAATGGGCCTCCATCACGGTGTGCATGCGCTTATGGCTGCCCACAATGGCGTCGGTGGGACAGGCGTTGATGCACAGGGTGCAACCTATGCACCATTGCTCGTCTATCCACGCCACGGTTCGCTGCGACTCTATGCCGTGAGCTTTATTTAAGGGCTGTAAGGGCTGTCCGGTAATGGCTGCCAGCCGCGCAATACCTTCAGCCCCACCCGGCGGGCACTGATTGATGGCGGCGCCCTCATGGGCAATGGCTTGGGCATAGCCCGCGCAGTCAGGGTATCCGCAGCGGGTGCACTGGGTTTGGGGCAGGGCCTCAAGAATACGTTGCGCGCTCAATCCGCTTTTTTGACCCAAGTGGTTTTGACTGAGGTGGATTTGACCGGGATGGATTTAGCTGCCTTGGACACAAGCTTGCGCGCTGCTGGGACACTTGCTTTCTTATCCGCGGTTTTAGAAACTTCTGGTGATAAACCACGGTGCGCCAAAATGAATTCCTTAACAACCGGATAGACCACATCGCGCCAACGGCGGCCGGAAAAAATACCGTAGTGACCAGCACCAGGCGCTTCAAAGTGTTTGTGCAGGGCTTTGGGTACGCCGGGGCATAGGCCATGTACAGCTTCGGTTTGGCCGGAACCCGAAATATCGTCCAGTTCACCCTCTACGGATAGCAGTGCCGTGGTGGTGATGTCTTGTGGTCGCACGCGCTCCGTTTTGCCTTCTGGGTTTCGGACATCCCAAGTGCCATTGACCAGCTTGAAGTCTTGAAACACGGTTTGAATGGTTTCCAAGTAGTAGCTGGCGTCCATGTCGAGCACAGCGTTGTATTCGTCATAAAACTTGCGGTGCTGTTCGGCTTGGACATCGTCGCCTTTGACCAAATCCAAGAAGAAGTCGTAATGGCTTTTGGCGTGGCGGTCGGGGTTCATAGCCACAAAGCCGGTGTGCTGCATAAAACCAGGGTACACATGGCGGCCTGCACCTGCGTAGTTGGGCGGTACGCGGAAAATCACATTGTTTTCAAACCATTCGTAGCTCTTGTTCAGAGCCAAGTTGTTGACTGCGGTGGGAGACTTGCGGGCGTCAATTGGGCCGCCCATCATGGTCAGCGTCAGCGGGGTGAGTTCACCACGGCTGGCCATCAGTGAGGCTGCGGCCAAAACCGGCACAGTGGGCTGGCACACGCTCATCACGTGGCAGTTGCCGTACTTGCCTTGCAGGTGACGAATGAACTCTTGCACGTAGTTAACGTAGTCGTCTAAGTGAAATTCACCTTCAGACAAGGGCACATTGCGGGCGTTTTTCCAGTCGGTGATGTAGACCTTGTGGTCTTTGAGCATGGTATGTACTGTGTCGCGCAATAAAGTGGCGTAGTGGCCCGACAAAGGCGCCACCACCAAGACCGCAGGTTGGCCTTTGAGCTTGGCTAATGTGGCTTGATCGTCACTAAAGCGCTTAAAGCGCAGCAACTGACAAAACGGTTTGTCAATTTCCACCCGTTCATGAATGGCCACCGAGGTGCCGTCGACATCGACTTGGGTGATGCCAAAGGCTGGTTTTTCGTAATCTTTGCCCAAGCGGTGCATCAGGGCATAGCTGGCCGAGAGGCGCTGAGAAAAAGGCAGCTGCCCAAAGGGGTTGAGCGGATTGTGAAAAGCTTTAGAAGCCGCGTTGGCGATTTCTGAAAACGGTTCCATCAAGGCGCGTTGTGATTCATAGAGCTGGTAAAGCATGAAGTTCCCCTTGAAAGTTAATTGCTGCGCTGCACAATATATCAGTTAACATCATTACCTTGATGTAAGTGGTGTGAAAAGTGTCCACTTGCAGCATACACGGGAGTTGTCACTTGGAATTTACACCGCTATTGCAACCCAGCGCGCGCATGCCCGTGTTGTTTGTGGGGCACGGCAGCCCGATGAATGTGATTGAGCCCAATGACTTCAGCCCGAAATGGGAGGCCTTGGGGGGGCAATTTGGGGAAAACGCCACGCATGCTTGGCCTTTGCCGCAACTTATTTTGTGTATCTCGGCCCATTGGTTGACCGATGGCTGGTGGCTTACTGCAATGGCGCAGCCAAAAACCATTCACGACTTTGGGGGCTTTCCTCAGGCCTTGTTTGACCAGCAATACCCGGCCCCAGGCTCCCCAAAACTGGCGCAGTGGCTCAGCCAACTGCTCAAGCACCCCGCTACAGAAGAGCCATTGGGTCTGGACGACCACGAATGGGGCCTAGACCATGGGGCATGGTCTGTATTGCAGCCCATGTTTCCGCAAGCGCGAGTGCCGGTGATTCAGCTCAGCATGGACTATGGGCGCCCGCCACTTGAGCATTTTGAATTGGGCCGCCAGTTGCGCCAGCTCAGAGACTACGGCGTGCTCATTTTGGCCAGCGGCAACATCGTGCACAACCTGCGGGTCATGCGCCGTCACGCCAGCAACCAGCAAGCCTACGAGTGGACTGAGCAATTTGACCGCAAAACTGCAGAACTGATCAGCGCGGGTCGCCTACTAGAGCTGACTGAATTTGCCCGAATGGGGCAAATCGCTCAACAAGCCCACCCCACTCACGAACACTATTTGCCCTTGCTCTATGCAGCAGGTGCTGTGTACGAAAGCGAGAGCCCTAAGTTTTTCAATGACGCTTACCAAGGTGCGTCCATTGCCATGAGGTCGGTGGTTTGGGGATAAGCACACGGGTGCATGCTTAGGGGATTTGATGTGCTGAAAGACGTCAAAGATCCGGGTAAAACCCGCTAAACACCTTGTAGGAGGTGCTTAGCGAAAGGTGGTCAGTCCACCTTGATGTTGCCCGCGCGCACCACAGCGCGCCAGCGCTCAGACTCTTCTTTTATCCAGGCAACGGCTTCTTCGGGGGTGTTGCCCAGGGGGTCGGCGCTGGCCTCTGCAAAGCGTTTGGCAATTTCGGGCATTTTCAAAATGTCTGAAATGGTGGCCGACAGTTTGGCCGCAATAGCTGGGGGTGTTTTGGCAGGTGCTACCAAACCAAACCATGTGACCGACACCATGCCTGGCACGAAGTCGTTCAGAGCGGGCACCTCTGGTAAGGCAGCTAGGCGCTTGGGGCTGGTCACTGCCAATATTTTCAGTTTGCCAGCTTTAAGGTGCACGTTGGCCGCGGCAATGTTGCCAAACATCAGATTCACATGGCCCGCCAGCAAATCCGCCATGGCGGGAGCGTCGCCCTTGTAAGGTATGTGCACGAGCTTGAGGCCGGTTCTCATTTTGAACAGCTCGGCCGTCAGGTGGGCGGTGGAGCCGCTGCCTTGAGAGGCGTAGGTGAGCTTGTCGGGGTTGGCCTTGGCATAGGCCATGAACTCTTGGACCGTATTGAAAGGCACAGAGGGGTGCACCATCAGCACGTTGGGCACGGTTGCCAATATGGTGATAGGTACAAATTTGGAGGCGTCGTAGTTGAGCTTGGGGTAGAGGCTTGGGTTGATGGCCAAGGTGGTGGGCGGAGAGGCCAGCAAGGTGTAGCCATCGGGCTCGGCGTTGGCTACAAACTCCGCACCAATGTTGCCAGCAGCACCAGGCTTGTTGTCCACAATCACGCTTTGGCCCAGCCGGCTGCCCAGTTGCTCCAAGATGAGTCGGGGCAAGACATCTGCGGTTCCGCCTGCAGGGTTGGGCACCACAATGCGAATGACCTTTTGGGGCCAATTTCCCAAACCCAGGCCCGCGCCTTGAGCCCAAGCTTGGGACAATCCAAGTCCTGACCAAGCACTTGCACCTACTAAGGCACCGTTGGTTTGTAGCCATTGGCGGCGGCTAATGCGTGAATGAGCGTTGTTCATAAAGTCTCCCTAGAAAAGGTTAAAGAGGAATGATCAAGAGGGTTTCAATCACGCGCGAGTCAAACACAAACTTGCGCTGTTGAAACATAGGTTCGCCCCCAGAGGGCAATTCAGAAATGTCCACCAAGTCTTGGCACTGGCCCACCGAAATGATTTTCATGTCGCCGGTCAGGTCCATGGTGCGCACCACCATGTAGTTGGAGCGCACTTCCAGCTTGTCTGCTTCTCTGCCCACAATTTGGACCCCTGACACAATGTGTCGGTAATGCTGGGGTTCGTACACATTGGCAATGCGCATAGACATGATGCGGTCGCGCAGCTGGTCGGCACTGCGAGAGTCCATGATGGCCAAAGGCAAGCCGCGGTCGTGGTTAAAGCGAGAAATCACGGTGTAGCGACCATTGGGCACAAGCAGATTACACACGTCTTCCACTCGGTTTTCGTCAATGGCGCGGGCCCACTCAAACACCAGGTTTTCTACCGCACGGAAATGGGCTTCGTTGTTTAAGGTCATGTTCAGTGCCATTTACAGCCCCATGTCTTCGCGGTAGTTGTGCCAAAAATTGCGAATGGCTCTTTCAGACAACTTATGACTGCCGCCGCTGGTCAAATCGCGCCCGCCCATCTCAATAAACGATTCACCGGTTTGCCCGTCTCCTACTGCCTTGCGCACCATTTCGCATACGGCTGCGTCTTCTACTGAAATCATGCCCGCGCTTCCCGCCAAGTTGGCTTGCATGAGGCGGGTTTGGGTCAGGGTATCGTCTTCATTGGCGTAGCCAAAGTAGGTCCACACCAAATCGGCTTCGTTAGGCCCGCGGGGAATCAGCTGGCGCGTAGCCAAGCTGTTGGCAATTTGGTGCAGCACAAAGCTGGGGTAGAGCGTCAAAATTTGCACGCTCACGCCATCGTCAAACTCGTCTGTCCACTTCAATATGCTGGGGTCTTTAAGCTTGAGGCCGTCGTTCACCGAGCGCAGGGTGGAAGAGGTTTCTTGAAAGTCTTTGCCCTCTTTTTCGGTACCGGCCTTGGTGTAGAAGTACACATGCTTGCCGGTGGTGTCTAGCACCATGCCCGACTCTTGGTTTTGCCGAGATAAGCCGAAGGTGCCGTAAAAGGTATGCAGGATATTGGCGTGGTAAGAGTCACGGGGGTTCTCGTGGTAGGCCTTCCAGTTGGCATGAATGCGCTGGGTGTCGTAGCCCAACACTTTGAGGGGCTTATGGCACACACGGCGAATGCCCTCGGCCACTACGCCCACCCATTCTTCAAAAGGCGGAGTGGCCTCAGAGTAGGTGGCAAACACCAAACCAAAGTAAGACGCCACGCGAAGTTTTTGCAAACCATGGTCGGCTTTGTCAAAGTCTTTGGGTAAGCCGCCTTCCCCGCGCAAGCCATGTTGAAACGCCGCATGGCTCAAGTCGCCGTTGAGCTGATAGCTCCAAGCGTGGTAGACGCAATACAATTTTTTGGCGGTGCCAAAGGCCTCACGGCACACCATGTTTCCCCGGTGCGCGCAACGGTTGAGCATGGCGTGCAAGGTGCCGTCTTCGCCGCGCGTTAACAGCACCGATTGCTCACCAATCCAAGTGGTTTTGTAGCTGCCAGGCTCGGGCACTTCGGCTTCAAGGCCTATGTAATGCCAGTTGGCCCCCTGAAAAATTTGGCGCTGCTCTTTGAGGTAGATGTCAGCATCGCTGTAAATCCAGTAAGGGGCTCGTGCTACGCCTTCAGCAGGCCAAGTGCGCACAACGGTCTGCGCGCTGGCCAGCGCTTGGGTGCTGGTAGGTGAATTCATGAGGTGATGTCTCCAGTTATTGAAATTGTGAAGCCGGACTCACGCCCCGGCCTTATGGCGCCTCACTTGTAAGTCGTGCTATAAGCAGAAGCTGCAGTATCAGTCGGTAACTATATGACCTTGGCAATGCATTGGCACACGTAGTCTATGTTCTTGCTGTTGAGCGCTGCCACACACATGCGACCGGTGTCGGTGCCATAGACGCCAAATTCGCTGCGCAGGCGCACCATTTGATCTTTGCTCAGGCCCGAATAGCTGAACATGCCAATTTGTTGGGTAATGAAGCTCATGTCTTGCTTCACGCCAGCAGCTTTTAGGCCTTCCACTAATTTTTGACGCATGGCTTTGATGCGCACACGCATTTCACCCAATTCACGCTCCCACAGGGCGCGCAGTTCGGGGTTGTTTAAAACTGCGGCCACCACGGCACCACCATGTGTGGGTGGGTTGCTGTAGTTGGTGCGAATCACAATTTTGAGCTGGCTGAGCACGCGGTCAACCTCTTCTTTGCTGGCGCACAACACGCTCAGGGCGCCTACCCGTTCACCATAAAGGCTGAAGCTTTTGCTAAAGGAAGTGGATACAAAAAATGTCAGGCCAGCCTGCACAAATTTGCCAATCACGGCGCCGTCTTCCTGAATGCCGTAGCCGAAACCTTGGTAGGCCATATCCAAAAACGGGGTCAGTTGCTTGGCCGCAATGGTGCTGATCACTTCGTCCCACTGTGCGGGTGAAATGTCGTAACCAGTAGGGTTGTGGCAGCAGGCATGCAGCAACACAATGGTGCCAGCAGGTGCGGCGGCAATGTCTGCCAGCATGCCCTCAAAGTCAATGCCGCGTTGCGCCGCGTTGTAGTAGCGGTAAGCGTCTACCGTAAAGCCCGCTTGGGTGAATAAGGCGCGGTGGTTTTCCCAGCTGGGGTCTGAAATTAAAACCTTGCTGTTGGGGCTGAGCTTTTTCAAAAAGTCCGCCCCAATCTTGAGGCCGCCGGTGCCGCCTATGCCTTGTACGGTGGCCACGCGCCCACTTACTACCGGCTCGCTTTGGGCCCCAAACACCAAGGTCTTCACAGCAGCGTCGTAGGCGGCAATGCCATCTATGGGCAAGTAGCCGCGGGCCGTGGGGTGCGCCATAAGGGTTTTTTCGGCTTCTTGAACGCACTGCAACAAGGGCAATTTGCCGTTATCGTCAAAGTACACCCCCACACCTAAGTTGACTTTGTTGGGGTTGCTGTCGGCAGCGAACTGCTCGTTCAAACCCAAAATAGGATCGCGTGGGGCCATTTCGACCGCGGTAAATAAAGACATGAGTAGATCCTGAGCGAAAAAGCCGCATTTTATGAGGCGTCTTAAAGCGACATCCTTGTCTAGATCAGGCTAAAAAGCCAGCCGCCAGCCTGAGCGTGGTTTCACGGGCGCTGCTGTTCAAGCAGCCCCGCATGTTTTGACCAGCCCACATCGGGCTGAAATCACTTAAACCTGCTGCCTCTGCTTTTGCGCGCAGGGGGGTCATAGCTGCAGCGGCCAGAGGAAATGCGGGGGCCAGATCAGACATTGGGCCCAAGCTGCGCACGGCGTGATTGACGATGCCTCGTGCGGGTCGGCCTGTAAAGATGTTGGTCAGCGCAGTGACAGTGGCTGGATTTTGCAAAGCGTGGCGGTGGAGTTGACTGGTCGTGGCTTCGGTGCAGGTCAAAAAGGCTGTCCCCACCTGTACGCCAGCCGCACCGGAGGCCATAGCGGCTTTGACCCCTTCGGCATCTGCAATGCCACCTGCTGCAATGACAGGAATCTTGAGTTCACGGGTCAGCTCTTGCAATAGCTGCTGTAACGGTATTTGGAAACTGATGTCTTCGCTCAAAAACATCCCACGGTGTCCTCCGGCCTCCACGCCCTGCGCAATCACCATATCGGCGCCGTTGGCCTGAAGCCAAAGTCCTTCTTCCAGAGTGGTGGCGGACGAGAGCACCAGCGACCCCATAGACTTGACCCGGGCCAACAAATTCGGCGTAGGAAGACCAAAATGAAAACTCACCACCTTGGGTTGGTAAGGCTCCAAAACTTCGGCCAATGCGTTGGAAAAAGGAGCTCGACCTGACCCTGTGGGAATATCTGCCTCGGTGAGCCCCCAGTCTTGAAAAAACGGTTGCAAAGCGTTTCGCCAAGCAGCCTCTACTTTGGGTGAAACAACCGGCGGGGTATGACAGAAAAAATTGACGTTGTAAGGCTTATTGGTCAGGCCAGTTAATGTGCGCAATTCAAGGTCCAAAGCTTCTTGACTCAGCATGGCTGCAGGTAACGAACCCAAGCCACCAGATGCACAAACTGCAGCCGCCAAAGCCGACCCTTGGACTCCGGCCATAGGAGCCTGAACAAAGGGGAATTTGACCCCTGGAAACAAACTGCTGTCCAATTGATCTGCTTGGTGGTTGAGGAAGCTAGTCTACAGTCGTACTTTTGTTCGCTTTGGGAGTTTTCTTCCAGCAACCGCTTCAATATCAGATGCTTGACTTGCCCGACTCCTTTAAAACTGCATCCCTAGTCGATGTTGAGACTGATGTACAAGACCAAGTGCAAACGGGTACTTTCGTCAGGTACCCCGATTCTCCTTTTGAGCTCTATCAGCCCTATCCGCCCGCAGGCGATCAGCCCGAGGCGATCAATTTGCTGGTGGATGGGGTATTCAACGGCGAGGTGTTTCAAACCTTATTGGGTGTGACAGGCTCTGGCAAGACCTTCACCATGGCCAACGTGATTGCCCGCCTGGGCCGCCCCGCCATTGTGTTTGCGCCCAACAAAACGCTGGCCGCTCAGCTCTACAGCGAATTTCGGGAATTTTTTCCTAAAAACGCGGTGGAGTACTTTGTAAGTTATTACGACTACTACCAGCCTGAGGCTTATGTGCCGCAGCGCGACTTGTTTATTGAAAAAGACAGCGCCATCAACGAGCACATTGAGCAAATGCGCCTGAGTTGCACCAAAAGCCTCATGGAGCGGCGCGATGTGGTCATTGTGGCCACGGTGTCGGCGATTTACGGCATTGGCAACCCCCAGAGCTACCACCAAATGGTCATGACGTTGCGCAGCGGCGACCGCATGGGCCAACGCGATGTGATTGCCCAGCTGGTGCGCATGCAGTACCAACGCAACGACTTGGATTTTTCCAGGGGCAATTTCAGGGTGCGCGGCGACACCATTGATGTGTTTCCTGCCGAGCACAGCGAAATGGCGTTGCGCATTGAGTTGTTTGACGACGAAATTGAAAGCCTGCAGCTGTTTGACCCGCTCACGGGCCGCATCCGCCAAAAAATTCCGCGTTTTACCGTGTACCCCAGCAGCCATTACGTGACGCCGCGCGAGCAGGTTTTGGCGGCGGTCGAAACCATTAAGTTGGAGCTGGCGCAGCGCCTGCAAGAGTTGGTGGGCATGGGCAAACTGGTTGAGGCACAAAGGCTGGAGCAGCGCACCCGTTTTGACTTGGAAATGCTCAGCGAAGTCGGGCACTGCAAAGGCATTGAAAACTACAGCCGCCATTTGTCGGGTGCAGCTCCGGGCGAGGCGCCCCCCACGCTCACCGACTACCTACCCAAAGACGCCCTGATGTTTCTGGACGAAAGCCATGTACTGATCGGCCAGTTTGGCGGCATGTACAACGGCGACCGCGCCCGCAAAACAACGTTGGTGGAGTACGGTTTTAGGCTGCCCAGTGCGTTAGACAACCGCCCGCTGAAGTTTGAAGAGTTTCAAACCAAGATGCGGCAAGCCATTTTTGTGTCGGCTACTCCGGGCGACTGGGAAAACACCCATGCAGGGCAGGTGGTGGAGCAGTTGGTGCGCCCTACGGGCTTGGTAGACCCCTTGCTTGAGGTACGGCCCGCTACCCACCAAGTGGACGATGTGTTGCAAGAAATTCGGATTCGGGTAGAACTGCATGAGAGGGTGTTAATTACCACGCTCACCAAGCGCATGGCCGAGCAGTTGACCGATTACCTGAGTGAAAACGGTGTGAAGGTGCGTTACCTCCACAGCGATGTGGACACAGTGGAGCGGGTAGAAATTTTGCGCGACCTGCGTTTGGGCGCCTTTGATGTGTTGGTGGGTATCAATTTGCTGCGCGAGGGTTTAGACATTCCCGAGGTGTCTTTGGTCGCTATTTTGGATGCCGACAAGGAAGGCTTTTTGCGTTCTGAACGATCGCTCATTCAAACCATAGGCCGAGCTGCTCGCAATTTGAGCGGCAAAGCCATCTTGTATGCCGACCGCATCACCAACTCCATGGCACGCGCCATGGGCGAAACCGAGCGCCGCCGCGAGAGGCAACTTGCGCACAACTTGCGCTTGGGCGTCACGCCCAAGGCCCTCGTCAAGCAGGTGCGCGACCTCATTGACGGTGTCTACAGCGAAAAAGCCGGTAAAGAGGCCGAGCGCTTGGAGTTGCAAGCCCAGCAAATGGCGCAGATGGAGGACATGAGCGAAAAAGACTTGGCCCGAGAGGTCAAGCGCCTAGAAAAACTCATGCTCGAACATGCCCGTAACTTGGAGTTTGAGCAGGCTGGTCGCGTGCGCGACCAGCTTAAAAACCTTAAAGCCCGAGCTTTTGGGGCCTCGGTGTCTGATCATCCTTTGACAACAAACCCGTAATTTGGCAAAGACCTACTAATTCGGTTGGTCTTTGCTATACTTGACTGGTTCAGTCGGAATATAAACCGGAAATATTCACCGAAATAGTCACACAAGGAGCAAGCCATGCGTCTTACCACCAAAGGTCGTTTTGCGGTCACCGCCATGATTGATTTGGCCCTGCGTCAAAACGCAGGACCCGTAACCTTGGCTGCCATCAGCCAGCGTCAGCAAATCTCGTTGTCTTATTTAGAGCAGCTGTTTGGCAAATTGCGTCGCCACCAGTTGGTGGAGTCAACCCGTGGGCCAGGCGGTGGCTATTCATTGGCGCGCAAGGCATCTGACATCACCGTGGCCGATGTGATTTTGTCGGTGGATGAGCCCATTGATGCCACCCAGTGCGGCGGTAAAGAAAACTGCCAAGGCGGCGAAGCAGGTCGTTGCATGACTCACGAGCTTTGGGCGTCGCTCAATTCGCGCATGGTGGAGTTTTTGGACTCGGTCAGCCTGCAAAAGCTGGTGGACGATCAAATTTCCAAAGGCGTTTCTATTAATGACAAACCTGCAGGTAAGCGCTCCATGACAGCCGTGCCCCTGCCCAAACCTATGAAAGTTAACGCCCCTAACTCGGTGTTTGCTTTGGGTGCCTCTTTGAATAAGTCATAAATATCTATATGGACACCACACCTCACTTCCCCATTTATTTGGATTACAGCGCCACCAACCCTTGTGACGAGCGGGTGGTGGATGCCATGGTGCCTTGGCTGCGCAGCCATTTTGGTAACCCCGCATCCCGCAGCCACGCGTGGGGCTGGGAAGCCGAAGCTGCCGTTGAAAAAGCCCGCACTCAAGTGGCGGACCTGGTGGGCGCAGACCCCCGCGAGATTGTGTGGACCTCTGGCGCCACCGAATCCAACAACCTGGCCATTAAGGGCGCAGCGCATTTTTATAAAGACAAGGGCAAGCATCTCATTACCGTCAAAACCGAGCACAAAGCGGTGCTGGACACCTGTCGCGAGCTTGAGCGCCAAGGCTTTGAAGTTACATACTTGGATGTTCAGGCCAACGGATTAGTGGACCCTGAGGTGTTCAAGGCGGCCATTCGTCCTGACACTATTTTGGCAAGCGTCATGTTTGTGAACAATGAAATCGGCGTGGTGCAAGACATTGCGGGCTTGGGTGCTATTTGCCGTGAGCATGGGGTGTTTTTGCATGTGGATGCAGCACAAGCCACAGGCCGTATAGATATCGACCTGACCACTTTGCCCGTTGATTTGATGAGCCTGACCGCTCATAAAACCTATGGTCCTAAAGGCGTAGGTGCTTTGTTTGTGCGCCGCAAGCCCCGCATTCGCATCGAGGCGCAAATGCACGGTGGTGGCCACGAGCGTGGCATGCGCAGCGGTACCTTGCCTACCCATCAAATTGTGGGCATGGGCGAGGCCTTTCGTATTGCCAAAGCCGAAATGCATGTTGAAAACCAACGCATCAAGGCCTTGCAACAACGCATGATCGACGGCTTAAAAGATGTGGAGCAGGTGTTTATCAACGGTAGCTTGGAGCAACGTGTGCCGCACAACTTGAACATGAGCTTCAACTACGTTGAAGGCGAATCGCTCATCATGGGTATTAAGGGCTTGGCCGTTTCCAGTGGCTCGGCCTGTACTTCTGCTTCTCTAGAACCCAGCTATGTGTTGCGTGCCTTGGGCCGCAGCGATGAACTGGCCCACAGCAGCTTGCGCATGACCTTTGGCCGTTGGACCACAGAGGCCGACATTGATTTTGCTGTTGATACCATCAAACACAACGTGGCCAAGCTGCGCGACTTAAGCCCCCTCTGGGAGATGTTCCAAGACGGCGTTGATCTCAGCACCATTCAGTGGGCAGCCCACTAAACATAGACGAGGAAAACACATGGCTTATTCTGAAAAAGTAGTGGATCACTACGAAAACCCCCGCAACGTTGGCTCTTTTGAAAAGGGCGACGACACCGTAGGCACTGGCATGGTGGGTGCACCCGCCTGCGGCGACGTGATGAAGCTGCAAATCAAGCTCAACCCCCAAACCGGCGTGATTGAAGACGCCCGTTTTAAAACCTACGGTTGTGGCTCAGCCATTGCATCAAGCTCTTTGGTGACCGAATGGGTCAAGGGCAAAACGCTGGACCAAGCGGCCGCCCGCCACGTCACCCGCTATCTCACCAAGCGCGGCCGTGGC
>CAMAWQ010000027.1 GCA_945862005.1 Hylemonella gracilis
CCAAATTTTGGGCATGTGCTCAAAAAACTGGGTGTCGTTGGCCACGATCACGGTCACGGGGGCGGTTTTGGTTTTGTCTACGTTGCCGGGGTTCAGGGCGGGCAAAAGTCGCTCTTTGGCCGCAGCTGTCGTCAAAAACACATAACGGGTGGGCTGGGTGTTCATGGAAGTAGCTCCCATCTTGGCGATGTTGTAAACCTCTTTTAACAGGTCCAGCGACACGGGCTTATCTAAAAATCCGTTGGCGGTGCGGGCGTTAAAAAACAGTTGGTCCAGTGCAGATTGATCGATGGTCATAAAAAGTTCTCTCAAATAAAAGTCAAACAAATAAAACTAAAACACCCGAAATTATTCCGCCTGAACATCGGCCTCGCGAATCAGCCGCGTCCAACGCTGCACATCGCGCTGCACCAAGGCACGGGTTTGGGCCACCGTGAGGTTCATGGGCTTACCACCACCTTTACGGAAGGTTTCGGCCAACTCTGGCTGGGCCAACACTTTAGAAAGCTCGCTGCGCAGTTTATCCAGCACATCTGGCGGGGTTTTGCTGGAAGCAAAATACCCAAACCAAGACTCCAGCTCCAAGGCTGCCACACCCGTTTCAGTAACGGTGGGCACATCGGGGTGCATCGCGTTGCGCTCAGCTCCAGACACGGCCAGGGCTTTGACGGTGCCAGCATCCACTTGCGCACGCGCGGTGGACGACAAGTCAAAAAACAAATCCACTCGGCCACCCAACAGGTCTTGGTAGGCCGCTTGCGCACCCTTATAAGGCACATGCACGACCTTCACCCCCGCCACTTGCCACAGCACCGCAGCCAAAACGTGCTGACCCGAACCATTTCCACCCGAAGCGTAGGTGAGCTTGTCAGGGTTGGCACGGGCAAAGGCCACCACGTCTTTGAGGCTGTTGAAGGGCAAATCTTTGCGTCCCACCAGGGTGTAGCTGTAGCTGACCGCCAAGCCGACAGGCTCAAAGTCGCGCAGGCTGTCGTAGGGCAGGTTTTTGTACAAGCCCATGTTGAGCACGATGTTGGACACCGAACCCATGAGCAGGGTGTAGCCGTCAGGCGCAGCCTTGGCAGCTGCATCGGTACCGACCAAAGTACCCGAGCCTGGGCGGTTTTCCACCACCACGCTTTGGCCCATTTGCTTACTCAATCTATCAGCCAACAAACGCGCCACGGTATCAAAGCCGCCGCCTGGGGGCTGCGGCACGATGACGCGCAAGGGTTTAGCCGGAAAGCTTTGGGCCCAAGCCCAGCCTGAAACCAGCAAAGACCCGCCTGCAACGCCCAAAGCAACAGCTTTTTGCAGCCAAGTGCGGCGGTGGGCAGACACGGGGTGATTAGAAATAGGGGTTTTGATAGGCATAAATGAACTCAAAAAGTTAATAGAACGATTGAAGAGAATGTTTAAAGAGAAGGGGTTAGCGTTATTTAGCGCTCTAAGACACCACCTGCCAGCCAGCGTGCACCGCGTTGGTAAAGCTCATCCACCACAGGACCTTTGAGCATGGGCATGTCCATCTTGACGGTGTAGCCAATGTGGGTCTGGATGTAGGCCAGATGGCGGTAACCCTCTGGAAACGTGGCCAAAGCTGCCGTGTCCAACTTGAGCTGGGCGGTAGAGTCCAGCGGGTCAATGCGGTCTTTTTCATAAATGGGCTGGCGGTGCAAGAGCTTCCACTCGCCGTTGTGTCGGGTCACAAAGTCGTAAAAACGGCCGGTGCACACCACGTCGCACATGACCGGACCATCTATGCCCTCAACCATGCCACGCTGGGAAATGGTCATTTTGGTTTGGGCAATCGCTCGGTCGCCCGCCACCTCAATGGCGGATCCGCCCAAAAAGTGCAGAATGCTCACGCCTTTGGCCCAGCCTTCTTGAGTCACGCGAATAAATTCTGCAAACGGACCCTGAAACCAGGTGGCCATCATCACCCCATCGGGATGCCAAACGGTGGCAAATTTGTCCCAATGGCCAGCATCGCGCCACACCACCCAGCGCTCGACCATTTGGCGAATCAACAGTTCATCTTGCAAGTTGGGGTTCATTCAGTTCTCCGGGGGAAATCCAGCCTTTTGGGGCCATAGGTTAGAAAAAGCATGCACGGTGGTACTGGCGTAAAGGCCAGCAAGGGTAAAAGGTTCGTGCGCCAGCCAATGGTGGGCGGCTTGGCGCGAGTCAAAGTCAATCACCAACAAACTGCCGAGCATGCTCACCCCGTCGTCATGGGTAAAAGGGCCGGCAAAGGCAATACGGTCTGCCACTTGGCCCAAGTAGGCCTTGTGCTCTGGCCGGATGCGCTGGCGCAATTCTTGGTGATCGGGTTTATCAATCAGTATGAAGCTGAATAACATCAGTGCACCTGGCTCACTTAGGCTTTAGCCTTGGTGGGGTTCAGCACAAAGTCGTATTCCAGCAGGTAGGAGCCGTCGTCTTGCTGAACCCAATCGGCAATCAGGGTGGAGCGCACGCCAAACACCACGTCGGAATCCAAATATTGGTCATGGTCGCGGAACACATGGGTGATCAGTCGTTCATAACCCGGGGCCTCCACCATAAAGTGCAAGTGGGCTGGGCGCCATGGGTGGTTTTTGGTGGCACGCAGCATTTGGCCTACGGGGCCGTCGCTGGGAATCGGATATGCCTCGGCCAAAATGGTCTTGAAGTAGTACTTGCCTTCGGCGTCTGAGTGCAAAATGCCGCGCGCTTGGGGGTGTGCCAAATGCGCATACTGCACGTCGTAATTGCCGTCCGCATCGGCCTGCCACACGTTGATAAGCGCATTAGGAATGGGGGTGCCATCAAGACTTTTGATGTTGCCCTTCACAAAACAGGGCTTGCCAATGGCGCCATTGGCCACGTCGTCACCCAAATTGAATTGGGGCGCTTCTTCTAAAAAGAAAGGGCCAAACACGGTGGGTTCGGTGCAACCCTGGGGTTTGTCGTTGTTCATGGCCACGGTGAGCATGGACAAGCCCAAGCAGTCGCTGAGCAAAATAAATTCTTGGCGCTTTTCGTCGCACATTTGGCCCGTGGCCGTGAGGTAGTTGATGCCGTTCAACCACTCTTCTTCGGTCAGCTTCACGTCGCGGGCAAAGTCGTGCAAGTGCTTGACCAGGCTGTTCAAAATTTCTTTTAAACGAGGGTCGGGGGTGGTAGAAAAACGCTCGATCACCGCCTGAGTGATGGTGTGCTGATTCAGATTACGCAAGAGTTGCTCCTTCGTTATGTGTATATGAATTGGATTGGGGCGAATTTAAGCAGAAATAACGGGGCTTTCGGGACGCTGCGGTCTTGGCACAGACAAATAAATTGTCTAGCCACAGGACAGGCCTCAGCGAAAACCCTGCATTGACGACCCTACTGAAAAAGAATAGTCTGAAATCAAATCACTACAAACGGAGATTCCTTCATGACTGTGTCGCTCACCGTCAACGGCGCCCGCCACTCCAGCCCGGCTGCCCCTGACACCCCCTTGCTTTACGTGCTGCGCAACGATTTGGGCATCAACAGTCCCAAATACGGCTGCGGTGTGGCCCAGTGCGGCTCTTGTACCGTGCTGCTTGACGGACAGCCGGTTCGCTCATGCAACTTTCCCGCTTCCGGCGCGGAGCAGCGCTCTGTCACCACGCTGGAAGGTTTAGGGAACACTCAAAAACTGCATGCCCTGCAAAAGGCGTTTATTGACGAGCAAGCCGTTCAGTGCGGCTATTGCATTCCCGGCATGATCATGTCGGCCAAAGCCCTGCTAGACAAAACCCGCAATCCCAGTGAAGCGCAAATTAAAGAAGCGCTGGCCGCCAATCTGTGCCGCTGTGGCACCCACAACCGCATCGTGCGTGCCGTGCAGCGCGCAGCAAAGGAGTTGGCATGAGCACCTCTACCCCCAACAAAACCGTAAGTGGCTTGAGCCGCCGCACTTTTTTGCAGTCATCGTCGCTCACTGTGGCGTTCAGCTTGATGCCTGTGTTGCCGGGTATGGCCCAAGCGCCTGCTAGGCCGGTATTGCCAGGCGCTTTAAACAACAACCGCATGCTGGACGGCTGGTTGCGCATCAACCCCAATGGCACCGTCACCATGTGTACTGGCAAGGTCGAAATTGGCCAAGGCATTTTGACGGCGCTGAGCCAAATCGTGGCCGATGAATTGGACGTGGGCGTGCAACGCTTGGTGGTCATTTCTGGGCACACTGGCGTCACTCCCAATGAGGGCATGACTGCTGGCAGCTTGTCGATTCAAGACAGTGGCACAGCTTTGCGCTTTGCCTGCGCAGAAGCCCGCAGCCTGTTGCTGGAGGCCGCCGCAGTGCAGCTGCAGACCCAAGCCTACAGCTTGACTGTGCGAGACGGCAACATCTTCACCGCTGACGGCGTGCAGCGCACCAGCTACTGGAGCCTAACCAACGCCCCTTCACTGCAACGTGAGGCCTCGGCCAAAGTGGCACCCAAACCCAGCAGCCAGCACAAACTGATTGGCAGCAGCCTGCCCAGGCGCGACATCCCGGGCAAGGTGACTGGTGCCGAGGCTTATGTGCAGGACATGCGCTTGCCCGACATGCTTTATGGTCGAGTGGTGCGCCCGCCCGCACCACGTGCCAAGCTCCTCAGTGTGGACTTGGCCGCAGTGCGGGCCATGCCTGGCGTGCAAGCCGTGGTTCGCGATGGCCACTTTTTAGGTGTGGCGGCTGTGCGTGAAGAACAAGCTATTGCAGCGGCGCGTGCGCTGGCGGCCAATGCACGCTGGCAAGAAGCGGGCGACCTGCCCCCTTCCGGCCCGGCCTTGTTTGCCCACATGAAGCAGCAAGAAACCCAAGACAGCGTGGTGAGTAACAAAGCCGATGCCGCCGCTGCGGCGCGAGGCGTTAAGCAGGTGCAGGCTGAATACACCAAGCCCTACCAGTCGCATGGCTCCATTGGGCCCTCATGTGCTGTGGCGCAATGGGCAGACGGTAAGCTGGTCGTCTGGAGCCACACCCAAGGTGTGTATCCCCTGCGCGGTGATCTTTCCAAGGGCTTTCGCATGCCGCTTGAAAGCGTCACCGTCATTCACAAAGAAGGCTCGGGCTGCTATGGCCACAACGGCGCGGACGACGTGGCCATGGATGCTGCCCTGGTGGCGCGAGCTACGGGAGGCAAGCCCGTCAAACTCCAGTGGTCGCGTGAAGATGAGTTTTGCTGGGAACCTTTGGGCTCACCCATGTCCATGAAGCTCAATGCCTCTTTGGACGCGCAAGGCAAAGTGGTGGACTGGAGCCATGAGCTCTGGAGCTACGCGCACAGCACACGTCCTAATGACCCCGATGGCGTGAACTTATTAGGTGCTTGGCACATCGAAAACCCCCTACCCGCAGGCCCCTCGCGCAACATTCCGCAGCCCTCTGGCGGCAGCGACCGCAACGCCCTGCCCCTGTATGTGTTTCCTCAACAAAAGGTCACCAACCATTTGCTGAAGTTCATGCCCATCCGCACCTCAGCCCTGAGAACCTTGGGTGCGTATGCCAACGTGTTTGCCATTGAATCTTTTATGGATGAACTGGCCGCCACAGCAGGCATTGACCCACTAACCTTCCGACTCAACCACATGGTGGATCCGCGTGCACGTGAGGTGATTGAGCGCACCGCCGCCATGGCCAAATGGAAACCCGGTGTCGCCAAGCCGCCCGCGCGGCTCACCGGAGTGCTCAAAGGTCGTGGCATCGGTTTTTCCAAGTACAAAAACTTGGCTATCTACACCGCTGTGGTGGCGGATGTAGAAGTGGACACCCGATCGGGCGTGGTGCGTGTCACGCATGCGTGGTCGGCCAACGACGCGGGGTTGGTGATCAACCCTGATGGCTTGGTCAACCAGATAGAGGGCGGCATTATTCAGTCTGCCAGCTGGACACTTATGGAGTCCATGCGCCACAGCACGCAACGCAGTTTGGTGCGCAATTGGGCCGATTACCCCATCATGCGTTTTAGCGATGTGCCCGCAGTTCATGTGGAGCTGATCAACCGCCCAGACGAGCGCCCACTGGGCGCTGGCGAGGGTTCGCAAGGCCCTGCCGTGGCGGCCATTGCCAATGCATTTGCCAACGCCACTGGTCGCCGTTTGCGTAACCTGCCCTTTAGCGTGGAGCATGTCAAGCAGGTCTTATCCTGAGCCGTCCAAGCCGGCTGGTTCGGCTTAGACTGTTTGGATGCAAGCAAACACATCCAAGCTCTTAGAAGCTCAAGTTTTAGAAACTGAAGTTCTGGTCGCCGGCGGCGGGCCTTGCGGCCTTGTGCTGGCCAATGAACTCGGCCGCCGCGGCGTGCGCTGCCTGATCGTTGACAGCAAACCCGGAACAGCCTTCAACCCGCAGGCCAATGCCACCCAAGCCCGCACCATGGAGCACTACCGGCGCCACGGCTTTGCGCAAGAGGTACGTTCGCAAGGCCTGCCTGCAGACCACCCCACCGACATTGCCTACCTTACGCGCTTTGCAGGCATAGAGCTGGCGCGTTTGCGCCTACCCACTGCGGCGGCAGCACCTGAAGCCATCAAGCAAATGTCGGGATCTTGGAGCGCAGCCGAGCTGCCGCACCGTGTGTCTCAAAAATTTGTAGAAGTGGTGCTGCGCGAACACGCACAAAGTTGGCCCAGCATTGACCTGCGTTACGGCTGGCAACTACAGTCTTTCCACGACACGGGCCATGGCATTGAAGCCACCGTGCAGCCGGTTAACGGAGCATCACATGAAGCGGTTCAAGTGCGCGCTCAGTACCTTGTAGGCGCTGATGGTGCGCGCAGCATGGTGCGCGGCCAGCTGGGCATCAACTGGGAAGGTGCCACGGGTTTTAAACGCAACTTTATGGGTGGGCGCATGCTGGCGGTGTACCTGCGCGCGCCCGACTTTTACAAATACAACCCCAACGATCGGGCCTGGATGTACGTGGTAGTCAACCCACAGTTGCGCGCCTTCATCATGTCGGTGGATGGGCAGGGCGAAATGGCTTTTCACATTCAAATGAAAGACGACGAAGCCACCGAGGCCTTGACCGAAGCCGATGCCAAGTATTGGTTCAACCAAGCCTATGGCACCGCTTACCGACAAGCCTCGGGGAAAGATATGGACATCGATATTTTGTCCATGGCCACTTGGACGGCCGGGCATGCGCTGGTGGCGCAGCGCTTTCAGGAAGGCCGGGTCTTTTTGGGGGGTGACGCCGCCCATCTGTTCACCCCTACCGGGGGTTTGGGCTACAACACCGCGGTGGAAGACGCCGTCAACCTAGGCTGGAAACTGGCTCATGTGTTGCGCGGTGTTGCGCCTGCAAGCCTGCTCGACACTTACGCCTACGAGCGCAAATTGCTGGCTACCCGCAACACCGGCTATGCAAGGCGTTTGGCCGATTCGGTGGGCTTGTTTGACGCCGACCCCCACCTAGAAGACGACACCCCAGAAGGCGTTGCAGCACGGGCTGTGGCAGACGAGTACTTGAACGGCCACGTGCGCCGTGAATTCAATATTCCGGGCATCACTTTTGGCGGGCGCTACGACGGCTCACCCATCATCGTCTCAGACGGCACTAGCCCACCGGTGGATGAGCCTAATGTCTACATCCCCACCGCATGTCCCGGTGGACGCCCGCCCCACGCGTGGTTGGACGACGGCACGTCGTTATACGACCACATGAATTTCGAATGGACCTTGCTGGTGTTGGGAGAGTCCAAGCCCTCGTGGACAGAACCCTTCACAAGTGCAGCAGATGCTTTAGGCCTGGATTTAAAGGTGGTGCATCAAGCCTCTACGGAATTGCAATCGTTGTACCAAGCACCCTTGGCTTTGATTCGCCCCGACCAAATCGTGGCCTGGCGCGGAGACGGTTCGCAAGAGGCTTCCAGCATCTTGCGTCAAGCGGTGGGGCTATAAATTTACGAGCAATTAAATTACCTTATGACGCGATGTACTGCTTGATAGTCATAAGCAACTCATCCGTAGGGTTGAGAAAGATCAAGCCGATCACAAAGCCACGCCTCAGGCTGCTGAACGTGGAGTGCGCCACCTCGGCTTGAACCACAAACGGGTACAAGCTGCTGTCGGCCATCATGATGGTGAACTTCAAGTGCACGCGAGTTTTGGCAGGAATGTTCAGGTCAGACACCAAGCCCACGCCACCGGTGCTGATGTCCAAGTAACGCACTGCCATGCCACCACGCTGTGGGAGTGCGATTTGCCCCATCACAAAAAATGCCTTGCGCGGCGTTTTACGGCGCTCATCGATTCCTGGAATCTGTGCAAACTTAGGCGTGTCTGACGGCTCTTCCGCCGCAGCCGCTTTTGAGTTTTCGGATTCTAAATCAGCCATATGGAACGCATTATGGTGACGAAAAGAACCGTTTACAACCTTTTAGACCCTCAATGCTCTGGGCACTTACCCTCAAAAGCGTCTTGCAGCAATTGCCTTAGCGCCACCTTTTCTAGGGAACGGGGGTTGGGGTATTGGTTTTGTAGGGCAATCTCACAGGCTTTGTCGAGGTCTTCGGCCTTGACCCCCAAATCGCGCAGCGACACCGGTGCACCATGACGTTGTGCAAGCATAAACACGGCTTGAGCAGCAGTAGGCGCAGAGGTTGAATTGGCTGAGTGGGATGAAGCGCCATTTAAGGCACGGGCAATTTTGTGCATGGCCTCAGGGGCGTGTTGGGCGTTGTAAGCCAAGGCGTGTGGCAACACAATGGTGTGGGTTTCAGCGTGGGGCAAATTGAAGCTGCCACCCAAGGTGTGGCAAAGCTTGTGGTGCAGGGCCATGCCCACATGCCCTAACACCGTGCCGCACAACCACGCACCATAAAGCGCATCGCTGCGGGCTTGCGGGTCAGCGGATTGGTTGTAAATAGCCGGTAAGGCGCGGCCCAAAGCGGCTATGCCCTCTTCAGCTATCAAATCCATGATGGGGTTATGGTCGACCGCGTACAAGCCCTCTGCAGCGTGGGCAATGGCATTGATGCCGCTGGTCACGCTCATGCCGACGGGCAAGCCCATGCTAAGTTCGGGGTCGTAAATCACGCTTCGGGGCAGCACTTTGAGGTCGCGTCCGGTTTTCTTCAAACCCGCCTCGGTGATGCCGTAGATGGGCGTCATTTCAGAGCCCGCATAAGTGGTGGGTATAGCCACAATGGGCAAGCCAGAATCCAGCGCAATGGCCTTACCCAAGCCGGTGGTGGAGCCCCCACCTATGGCTACGGCGCAGTCTGCGCCCAGTTGGCGGGCTATTTCTCGGGCCTCACGGGCGGTTTCAATGGGCACGTGCATGACCGCACGGTCAAACACGCCCGCAGCGCGGTCGCCCAACAAATCGGCCACCATTTCGGCCGAGCTGCGCTGCTCGGGGGTAGACAACACCAAGGCACGGCGGGCACCGAGAAAGTCAATTTCTTCAGCCAAACGCGAAAGGCTTCCGGCCCCAAACACCACCCGAGCAGGCTGAGCGGTATAGACAAAAGACCTGGCCAAAGGCGAGGATGCGTGCACCATGTAGGTCTCCAAAAATAGTGTCAGTTCACGCCGGCGCTGTGCTGCACGGCACGAATGATGGACGCGTAGTCTTGCTCGGCATGGCCTTGGGCCATGGCGGCCAGCATGAGCTGGTAGGTTTGAGCGGTTTGGTTCAAGGGCGCTTGAAAGGCCGTGCCTGCAGCCATGATCAGCTGCAAATCTTTGAGCATCTGCTCGCAGGTGAACGTGGGCGTGTAGTCGTGCTCCACCAGCTGCTGCGCTTTGGCCTTGAGTATGGGCGAGGCCACGGCACTGGCTGTCAGCACTTGCCACATGTCACGCCATTGCAAACCGCCTTTTTGCCCGAGCGTCAGACCCTCTGCCAGCATGGCACTGGTTTGGGCAATCATGAGGTTGACCACCAGCTTCATCAAACGGGCTTGCTCGGCATCGCCCAGATAAAAAATGTGAGGTCCAAAGCACTTTAACAAGGGCTGCACCTCGTCAAACACCAAGCGTTGGCCAGAGGCCATCATGGTCAGTTGCGCTGCATCGGCCATATGGTTGTTGCCCGACACGGTGCAGCGCAGGTATTCCACCCCGACCGCCTGCACGCGCACCGCCGCTTCAGCCGACGCATGCATGGACACGGTACTGGTGTCGACCCAAATGCAACCCGAGTGCACGTGCCGCGCCACCCGCTCGGCCACCGAAAGCAAGGCCGCGTCGTTAGGAAGCGATGAAAACACCACGGCCACTGTGCTCATGGCCTTTTCACCGTCCAACACCACCTTGAGCCCTTGGGCTTTGGCTTGTTTGCAGCGGTTCACGTCCAGATCGCTGACCGTGAGGTCATGTCCAGCCGCCGCCAAATGTTGGGCCATGGGCAAGCCCATTTTGCCGACACCGATGAAATGGGTCTTCATAACTTGCCTATAAAGCTGCCCTCAGGCTTACTGCGCCTTCAGGTTTGCCGCCTTCACAATCCGGGCAGCCACCTCAATTTCGCTCCTGATGTAGGCATTGAACGCATCAGAACTCATGGGCATGGTGTCAGCGCCCAACTTGGCCATGCGCTCTTTGATTTCGGGGTTGTTCAGCGCCTTCAAGGCCTCTTCGTGCAGCTTGCGGACGATGGGCTGGGGCGTAGCGCTGGGGACGATCATGCCGATCCACAAGGTGTAGTCTGAGCCAGGAAGGCCAGCCTCAATGCTGGTGGGAACTTGAGGCAAAGTAGAGGCGCGCTGCTTGGTGCTGACCGACAAGGCTTGCAATTTGCCATCCCTAATTAAAGGTAGCGCAGAAGCCAAGGGCGCAAAAAACCAGTCGTTGGAACCGCCAATAACATTGGTCATGGCGTCGGGCGTGCCTTTGTAGGGCACGTGCAGGGCATCAATGCCCGCCTGAATGCGGAAAATTTCTGCATTCATGTGGGTGCCGCTGCCTATACCAGCTGAGGCGTAATTGAACTGGTCAGGCTTGGCCTTGACGGCGGCAATCAAATCGGCTTGCGTCTTCCAGCCCTTAGCGGGATTGACCACCAACACATTAGGAATGGCCGCCAAAGCAGTCACACCGGTCAGGTCTTTGAGGGTGTCATAACCCAAATTGGGGTAGATAGACGGGTTAAGGGCGTGACCCGAGGAGTGCACCAAAATGGTGTAGCCATCGGGGTCGCTCTTGGCCACTTGGGCCGCCGCAATGGTGCCACCCGCACCCAACCTGTTGTCAATCAGGATGGTTTGCCCCAGGGTTTTGCCCATAGCTTCTGCCACGGTGCGGGCCACGATGTCGGTGGCACTGCCAGCGCTGAACGGCACCACAAACTTGATGGGCTTGTTAGGGTAGGCCTGCGCCATAGCGCTTGAGGCGCCCAAACTTGCCACTACTGCAGCCGAAGCCACCGCCAAAGCAGCTGCTGCTTTGGAACCTGCTAACCAACGAAATGCTTTCATCACGGTCTCCTTGATAGTTTTAGGGATTTACGACAAGCCGTCACTGATGGTGACGTTTTCGGACTTTAGTTCCAAACCGGCGTCGCGTGCGGTCTCAGCCAGTAACACCGCAAAGTCAATGTGGTCATGCCCATGCCCCACCATGCGGGCCACCGACTCACGGGTGGCGGCCGCTGCGGGCATGGGCACCCCATAAGCTTTGGCTGCCCCCATGCCCAAATCCATGTCTTTGAGCAGCAATTGCGGGGTGAAGGTGACTTGGTCAAACGTGAGGTTGCTAAGCATGGGCGTTTTGTAGCGGGTGTACATGGAGCCCAACACCGAGTCGTTGATGCTTTCTAAAAACACATGGCGGGGAATGCCCGCTTTTTCGGCCAACACAGTGATTTCGCACAAGTTCTGAATCACCACCCCAAACATGGTGTTGTGGGCAATTTTCCAAATGCGGGCCAGTTCGCCCTCGCCCACCCACATGACTTTGCGTGACATGGCTTGCAAATAGGGCTCCACCATTTCGTAAAGCTTTTTGGGGCCTGAGGCCACCACCAGCAATTTGCCGGCTTTGGCCACTTTGGCATTGCCCGACACAGGCGTGCACAGGTAGGCAATGCCCATGTCTTCGAGCTGGGCGCGGATTTCGGCAGAACCCTCTTGCGAGATGGAGGAGCTGTCCACCACCACTTGGGGCCTGGTAGAACCCGTGACCAAACCACCGGCGCCAAACAACACCTCTTTAAGGTCGTCGGTGGTGGACACCATAGTGAACACCACGTCGCAGCTGGCCAGGTCGATTTTGTGGGCTTCAATTTTGGCGCCGTACTCTGCCAAGTGCGCCGCTTTGGAAGCGGTGCGGTTCCACACATGCACGTTGTGCCCAGCTTTAAGAAGCTTGGTCACCATGGCTTCGCCCATGCGACCTAACCCAATCCAACCTAATTTTTGACTCATGACTCTGTCTCCTGTGTTTTAAAAAATTAAAAGAATTGATCGTTCACTGACTTAAACGCGCTCTAGCACCACCGAAATGCCCTGACCCACACCAATGCACATGGTGCACAAGGCGTAGCGGCCGCCGGACTTGTGCAACTGGTTGACTGCCGTGGTGGCCAAGCGCGCGCCCGACGCCCCCAACGGGGGACCTAAGGCAAGAGCGCCGCCATTGGGGTTGACGCGGGGGTCATCGTCGCGCACGCCCAATAAGCGCAACACCGCCAAGCCCTGGGCGGCAAAGGCTTCGTTCAGCTCAATCACGTCCATTTGGTCCATGGTCAAGCCTGTAAGTGCCAATACTTTTTGGGTCGCAGGCGCGGGGCCTATGCCCATGATGCGCGGGGCCACACCGGCAGTGGCCATGCCTACCACGCGGGCGCGAGGGGTAAGACCCTGTTGTTTGGCCATGGCTTCGGTGGCCAGCAGCAAGGCGCAAGCACCGTCGTTGACGCCCGATGCATTGCCCGCCGTGATGGTGCCGTCGGGTCGAACAATGGGCTTGAGCTTGGCCAAGGTTTCCAAAGTAGTCTCTCGTGGGTGCTCGTCTTTGCGCACCACCAAGGCATCTCCCTTTTTTTGCGGAATGGTCACGGGGGTGATTTCGCCGTCAAAGTAGCCCGACTGTTGCGATGCCACGGCTTTGAGCTGGGAGGCCAAGGCCATGTTGTCTTGGTCTTCGCGGCTCACCTTGTAGTCATCGGCCACGTTTTCAGCGGTTTCGGGCATGGAGTGGGTGCCGTACTTTTGGTGCATGAGCTTGTTGATGAAGCGCCAACCGATGGTGGTGTCAAAAATTTCCGCTTGGCGGCTGAAGGCCGTTTCGGCCTTACCCATGACAAAGGGCGCGCGGCTCATGCTTTCAACGCCGCCGGCAATCATGAAATGGGCCTCGCCCGATTTGATGGCGCGCGCCGCAGAACCCAAAGCATCTAAGCCCGAACCACACAAACGGTTGACGGTGCTAGCGCTGACCTCTGGCGGCAAGCCCGAGAGCAACAAGGCCATACGGCCCACATTGCGGTTGTCTTCACCCGCCTGGTTGACGTTGCCGTACACCACGTCGGTCAGGGCTTGCCAATCCACTTGGGGGTTGCGGGCCATGAGTGCGGCCAAGGGTACAGCGCCCAAGTCGTCGGCACGCACGCTGGAGAGCACGCCGCCATAGCGCCCAAAAGGCGTGCGAATGGCATCGCAAATAAATGCTTGAGGGTTCGACATGAAAGCTCCTAAAAAGGAATGCAGGAGGAAGGGATGAGTTTGTAATAGATAGTTTTAGTGAAGCGGCAGGCCGATAAGCTTTTCAAGCTCAGCGCGGCTTAAGCCTTCCACCGTGTCAATCAGGTGCAGGCCTTGGGGGGTGCATTCCAGCGTGCACAATTCGGAGTAAATGCGCTTGACGCAGGCAATACCCGTGAGGGGGTAAGTGCAGGCCGCCACCACTTTGCTCTCCCCTTGTTTAGTCAGCAAATCCATCATCACCCAAGTTTGTTTGGCACCCACGGCCAAATCCATGGCGCCGCCCACAGCAGGAATGGCATCTTTTTCGCCGGTGTGCCAGTTGGCCAAATCACCCGTGGCGGACACCTGAAACGCCCCCAGCACGCAAATGTCCAGGTGGCCGCCGCGCATCATGGCAAAGCTGTCGGTGTGGTGAAAGTACGAGCCACCGGGCAAGATAGTGACGGGCTGTTTGCCGGCGTTGATGAGGTCAAAGTCTTCCTCGCCAGCGCGCGGTGCAGGCCCCATGCCGAGTAAGCCGTTTTCGCTGTGCAGCAACACTTCTTTTTCTACCTGAATGTGGTTAGCCACCAAGGTGGGCATACCAATGCCTAAATTGACTACATGGCCTTCGTGAATGTCTTGGGCCACGCGGGCGGCCAGCTGGTCTTTGGTGCGACGTTGGTAGCTCATGTTCAGGCCGCCTTTTTAAAACCACCAGCCTCGGTGGCTGTGCGCGCGATCTTGACGATCTTGTTGACAAAAATAGCGGGGGTCACGATGGCTTCGGGGTCTAAATCGCCCAGTTCCACAATTTCGTGCACGCTGGCAATGGTGTGTTTGCAAGCCATGGCCATGGTGGGGCCAAAGTTGCGGGCAGTTTTGCGGTAAGTCAGATTGCCCCATCGGTCGCCGCACTCGGCCTTAACCAAGGCCACGTCGCCGTAAATGGGGTATTCCAACACGTACATCTTGCCGTTGATTTCGCGGGTTTCTTTGCCTTTGGCCAAATCAGTGCCGTAGCCGGTTGGCGTGAAAAAAGCACCCACACCAGCCCCTGCGGCGCGAATGCGCTCCGACAAATTACCCTGTGGGGTCAACTCAAGCTCCAGCTTGCCGCTGCGGTAGAGCTCGTCGAACACATAGCTGTCGGCCTGACGGGGAAAGCTGCAAATGATTTTTCGCACACGCCCGGTTTTAAGCAAGGCCGCCATGCCGGTGTCGCCATTACCGGCGTTGTTGTTCACTACGGTCAGGTCTTTGGCGCCGTGCGCAATGAGGCCGTCGATCAGCTCGTTGGGAATGCCCGCCGTACCAAACCCGCCCACCATGACGGTGGAACCATCTTGTATGCCCGCCATGGCGTCTGCCACTGAATTGGCAATTTTGTTGATCATGTTGTCTCCTGCATTAAGGCAGCTGCTGGTGCCAGTACTGCCCATTTACCGCCCTTTTGTTCAAGCCGTCATTATGAATCGTGCAAGCGCTCCACTTGATGCCGCCCGACATAATGCACCCCATGTTGATTCAGCCGTCCCAAGCCGATGTGCGCCGTTTTTTTTGCGGCGTGTACGCCAAAACCCACGGCGCCACGGCCTTGCAGGAAGGTTTGACAGGTTTGAACTTGTCGCCTTTGGAAGTGTTGGTAAGCGGTTGGATTGATGAGCACCCCGAATACCACGCCGAATTGGCCGACCTGGAGGGCGCCCTGCGACTCATGGAGCAGGTGGACACGAACCGAGACAACCCGTTTTTGCACTTGTCCATGCACTTGTCCATCAGCGAGCAATGCAGCATTGACCAACCCCGAGGCATACGCCAAGCGTTGGACTTGTTGACGGCAAGGCGCAACTCCCTGCACACCGCGCACCACGAGGTGATGGAGTGCTTGGGACGAATGGTGATGGAAAGCCAACAAAAAGGAAAGCCGCCCGATGGGGCGGCTTATGTAGCCTGTGTTCAAAGGCACGCCACGCGGGACTGACTCGGTAAGCTGCAGCGCGGGAATGGCCCGCGCAGACGAGAAATCAGCGGAAACGGCTTTGCGGAACGGTTTTGAGGTCGCCAGGCATGGTGCTCACGTAGCCCGCAATTTGCTTGAGCTCGGCATTAGAAAACTGCTTGGAAATACCGCCCATAATGCCGTTGGCACGACCCCAGGTGGCGTTGCCTTCTGTTTTGTAGGACTTTAGGGCAACGAACATGTAGTCAGCATGCTGACCTGCCACTTTGGGGTAGGCATCGCTGACAGGCTTGTTGAAGCTTTCGCCGTGGCAAGACACGCAAGCGCCCTTTTTCAGTAACTCAGCTACTTTGGCAGATGCTTCAGGAATTTTGGCTTCAGCCACCGCTTGAGTTTTGCCATGTAGCTCGTAGTAAGCGGCCAAATCTGCCATGTCTTGGTCGGTCAGGCTTTGGGAAATGCCGCGCATACTGGGGTGCTTGCGCTCGCCTTGCTTATAGGCATTAAGCGAAGCCACGATGTATTTGGCATTTTGGCCCGAAATTTTCGGTACTTTGTACACCTCTGGAAAGCTGGCTTGGTAGCCAGGAATACCATGGCAGCCGATGCACATTGCAATTTTGGTTTCGCCGGCTTTGGCGTCACCTTTGATTTCTTGGCTTTGGGCAGAAACAGCTGTCAGGGTGGTGACAAGCAGGGTGGAAAGCGTCAGCAACAGTTTGTTCATTTTGCGTGGACAATCAGCCCGTGGTGGTTAAAACACAGCTTTTGATTATATGGGTGGCTTGCTTCACCCCGCTTTTCCCCTGATATATAAACCGCATGAAATTTCAAGGCACCTCCAACTACGTGGCCACGCAAGACCTGATGCTGGCGGTCAACGCGGCCATCACTCTTAAGCGTCCATTGCTGGTCAAAGGCGAGCCCGGCACCGGCAAAACCATGTTGGCCGAAGAGGTTTCTCAGTCCTTAGGGCTGCCCTTGCTGCAGTGGCACATCAAGTCCACCACCACGGCGCAGCAGGGTTTATATGAATACGATGCCGTCAGCCGCCTGCGTGACAGCCAATTGTCTGAGCTTGATGGCGGTGAGCGCGTGAAAAACATTCACAACTACATCGTCAAAGGCGTGTTGTGGCAGGCCTTTACCGCCAAAGAGCCCGTGGCCCTGCTGATTGATGAAATTGACAAAGCCGACATTGAGTTTCCTAACGACTTGCTGCGCGAACTCGACCGCATGGAGTTCTACTGCTACGAAACCCGCGAACTGATTCGCGCCCAACACCGTCCACTGGTGTTCATCACCTCCAACAACGAAAAAGAACTGCCCGATGCCTTTTTGCGGCGCTGCTTTTTTCATTACATCAAGTTCCCCGATGCCGACACCATGAAGCGCATTGTGGATGTGCACTTTCCAAACCTCAAGCAAGAGCTGCTCACCGCGGCCATGAAAACTTTTTTTGACACCCGCAACCTGCCAGGCCTGAAGAAAAAGCCCTCTACCAGCGAACTTTTAGACTGGCTCAAGCTCTTGCTGGCCGAAGACATACCGCTTACGGCCCTGCAATGCGGCGACGACCGCGTGAGCTTGCCGCCCTTGATTGGCGCGCTGCTCAAAAACGAGCAAGATGTGTCTTTGTTTGAAAAGCTGTTGCACATGCAGCGCAACCACCGTTAAAGCTATGTCCAATACGCCGCCCGACTTAAATCAACTCATTAAAGAAGGCTTGTCAGACGCCATTGGTTTTGTGGGTGGCGCCCTACTGGGTTTTTGGGCTGGACAATTGCTGGGCTGGGATGTCTTTGCACCGGGCTACAGCAACGCCAGCATTGGCGGTATTGTGTTGGTGAGCTTAGGGGGCGGGCTGGGTTTGCAGCTGGCACGCAAGTGGCGAAACCGAAATGAGCCGCCTCAATAAACGACTTTAAGCCCTGCTCAACAGCATGCTGCTCGACTTTTTTTACACCCTGCGCGCAGCCAAACTTCCTGTTTCGGTTAAAGAGTACTTGGTGCTTTTAGAGGCGCTGCAGGCTGGCGTGGTGGGGCCGCAGGCTGGCGCTTGCTCGATAGATGACTTTTATTTTTTAAGTCGCACCACGATAATCAAGGACGAAAAGCATTTCGACAAATTTGACCGTGCGTTTAGCGCTTACTTTAAGGGTGTGGAGCTGGTGGCCGACTTTACCCAAGAGGTGCCCCTTGAGTGGCTGCGCAAAACCCTAGAGCGTGACCTCACTCCCGAACAAAAAGCCGCCATTAAAAAAATGGGCTGGGACGAACTAATGGAAACCCTGAAAAAGCGGTTTGAAGAGCAAAAAGAACGGCACGAGGGCGGCAACAAATGGATCGGTACGGGCGGCACATCGCCCTTTGGTCACAGCGGGTACAACCCTCAGGGCATCCGCATTGGCGGCCAAGGGGGCGGAAAAAGTGCCGTCAAGGTGTGGGAGCAACGTGCCTATAAAGACTACGACGACACCCAAGAATTGGGCACTCGCAACATCAAAGTGGCGCTGCGCCGCCTGCGCCGATTTGCCCGCGAAGGTAACGCGCTGGAGCTGGACTTAGACCACACCATTCGCAGCACCGCCGCCAACGCCGGTTACTTGGACATCAAAATGGTGCCCGAGCGGCACAACCAGGTCAAAGTGCTGCTGCTCATGGACGTAGGCGGCACCATGGACGAGCACATTGGCCGCGTGGAAGAACTCTTCAGTGCAGCCAAAACCGAGTTCAAACATTTGGAGTTTTTTTACTTCCACAACTGCGTGTACGACTTCATGTGGAAAAACAACCGCCGCCGCATGACCGAAAAATTCCCTACCTGGGACGTCATCCGCAAGTACAACAAAGACTACAAATTGATTTTTGTGGGCGACGCCACCATGAGCCCCTACGAAATTTTGCAGCCCGGCGGCAGCGTGGAATACCACAACGAGGAACCCGGCGCCGAATGGCTACAACGGCTAACCCATGCTTTTCCCAAATTTGCGTGGATCAACCCCGAACCCGCGGGCGTCTGGCCTTACAGACAGAGCATCAGCATCATCCAGCAGCTGATGAGCCAGCACATGTACCCCTTAAGCCTGCAAGGCCTAGAAGCCGCCATGCGGCAGTTAAGCAAATAACGCCGCCTTAAAATGACTAGGCACATCGGGTCTTCGTAGTTCAATGGATAGAACGGCCCCCTCCTAAGGGGCAGATACAGGTTCGATTCCTGTCGGGGGCACCAACATAATCCCCTTATTCTGCGAAAACCTCTTGCAGCGTCTTCAACGCAGCAGCTATTGTTTTTGCGGGTACAGCGCCAAGCCGCTTGGACATGCGCGCCTTATCGACTGTTCGAAGCTGATCCAAAAGGATCAGCCCCTTGGTGCCCGCATGCATCAGCGGCACCCTGAATGGGGCAGCAAAACCCGTCGAGGTCATGGGCTCGACGAGCATAGAGCTAGACCACCACCATCATCTGCTCTGTAAATTCAAATTATTTTTCCCATCCTGACAAAGTTGCGCGCCAAACTCACCAAGACAAGCAACAGGCCCAAAAAAGACACGTGCGCAGTGACCTCGCTCATGGCTCGTTTTTCAAAGCGGAGCCGATGGCCCAACTTGTTGTAAATGCTCTTCAACGCTTCGGTACTGTCGGCTTTGAAATATTCGCCTTGAGTGATGGCTGAAACTTTTTTAAGTGCCTCAT
>CAMAWQ010000028.1 GCA_945862005.1 Hylemonella gracilis
CCAAATGGACCCGGGCAACACCGACGAAGCCCTGCGAGAAGTGGCCATGGACATTGCAGAGGGGGCAGACATGGTCATGGTCAAACCGGGTCTGCCTTACCTTGACATCGTGCGGCGCGTGAAAGACGAGTTCCGCGTACCCACCTTTGCCTATCAAGTGTCAGGCGAATACGCCATGCTCAAAGCCGCCGCGCAAAACGGCTGGCTCGACCACGACGCGGTGATGATGGAAAGTCTACTGGCCTTCAAGCGCGCCGGCGCCGACGGCGTGCTGACCTACTTTGCTCGCGACGTAGCCAGGCTTTTGAGGGTCACCGCCGCATAAATTGGGCTGAAATTCAGCCCAATTCAGTCCAATTCAACCTAAGTACTGGTCAAAAAAGCGCAGGCTGCGACTGTAGGCCACGCGAGCTGCAGAAGCGTCAAATGCATCCCGCTGGTCGCAGTTAAAGCCATGGTTGGCGGCATACACCTGCACCTGCACGTCTGGGTGCGCCACTTTAAAAGCGTTCACGCCGTCCATAGGAATGTGGGTATCCAACTCACCAAAATGGGCCATGACGGGACATTGGGGTGCGCGAGCAGACTCGGCCTCGGTGGTCACGCCGCCGCCGTAATAGGCCACTGCTGCGCTCACGCCCTTGAGCATGCAAGCGCTGCGCCAGGTGAGCAAACCACCCCAGCAGTAACCCACCACACCCACTTTGCCAAACTGAGCCGCATGGTCCACTGCAGCTTGAATGTCGGCCATGACCCCTGGGGCGGGCAGCTCTTCCACTGCTTTTTTCAGGGCAAAGCCTGCGGACATATCGTCTGGGGTGTAGCCAATTTCCACATCCGCCTTCACGCGTTGAAACGCTGCAGGGGCCATGGCCATGTAGCCGGCTGCGGCATAGCCATCCACCACATTGCGAATGTGAGAGTTCACCCCAAAAATCTCCTGTAACACCACCACTGCGCCGCGGGCGACGCCTTCAGGGTGCGCCACATAAGAGGTGCACACAAAACCGTCGGCAGCTTTGAGGTCGATAAATTCATGCATGGTCTGTCTCCTTGTTAATGGTTGTAGATAAAGCCTAGGCGGCCAAGCACCGCTCTAAAAAGTCTAAGCGGTCTTGGCCCCAAAAAATTTCGCCGTCCAACACATAGCTGGGAGCGCCAAACACGCCAGCATCAATAGCCAGTTGGGAATCCGCTTCATATCGCTCTTGCACCGTCTGACTGTGCGCCTGCTCAAGGCGCTTGGCAGACAGGCCCTGATCGGCCAGCAAACTGGCCAGCACTTTTTCGTCAGCAATATTGAGCTCGTTGGCCCACACGGCGGCCAAAATAGCGGCGGTCAGGCTTAGGGCGGCTTCGGTGCCGTCGTGCAGGTCCACGGCAATGATCAGGCAGGCCGCATCGTCGCCAGACACCGGGAAAAACTTAGGCTGGGTGTTGAGCGGCAATTGCAAATAATCGCTGTAGCGGCGCAGCTCCAGCAAACGGTAGGCTTGCCGCTGCTTGGGGCGCTTGTTTAGTGGCAAGCCACCCGATACCGGAAACACCTTGCCGCCCAAATCCACGGGTAACACCCGGATGGCGGCACCCGCCGCCTTGGCAATTTCCACAAATCGGGTGTGCCCCAAATAGGCCCATGGGCTTTGAGGTGCAAAGTAGTAATCCACCGTAACAGGCTTGGCAGCAGACATGGCAGCTCCTTAATTAAGAGCTGCCGATACTAGCCCCTTCGCATGAAAGGTTTTTCTGGCCTCAGTTTTTGGGTGGGTTGTTGAATGCAAACGTGGAGTAAGTTTGCTCAGCCACGCGGTGCCAGACCAAAATATCCGCACGGAACTTGCGCCAAGACTCGTAAATTTTCTTGAAGGACGGGTTTTTAGCCGCCTCTTCAGCATACAAATCAAAGGCGGCATCCTGCGCTTTTCTCATCACGTCGGTGGAGTAGGCGTGCAACTTGACGCCGTTGCCCACCAAACGGCGCAAGGCCGTGGGGTTTTTAAAGTCGTACTCGGCCATCATGTCCAAATTGGCCTCTGCAGCTGCCGCCTCAAACGCCGCTTGGTACTCTTTAGGCAGACTTTCCCAGGCTTTGGTGTTGACGTAGAACGAATACATGGAATTGCTCTCCCACCAGCCGGGGTAGTAATAGTGGGGAGCCACTTTATAAAAGCCCAGTTTTTCGTCGTCGTAAGGGCCCACCCACTCGGCCGCGTCAATGGTGCCTTTTTCCAGGGCGGGATAAATGTCGCCACCGGCAATTTGCTGCGGCACGGCCCCCAAACGGGCCATGACCTCGCCACCCAAGCCGGCAATGCGCATTTTCAGACCCTTAAGGTCGTTAATAGACTTCAGCTCTTTACGGAACCAACCGCCCATTTGCACGCCGGTGTTACCCCCCGGAAAGCTGATGATGTTGTAGTCGGACAAAAACTCACGCACCAGCTGCAAACCGCCGCCGTAGTACATCCAAGCGTTTTGCTGGCGCTGGTTCATGCCAAAGGGAATGGTGGTTTCAAAACCAAAGGTTTTGTTTTTACCCACAAAGTAGTAGGCCGCGGTGTGAGCCAGCTCCACGCTGCCGCCTTGCACAGCGTCCACCACACCAAAAGCGGGCATCAGCTCACCTGCTGCGTGCACCGAAATTTGAAACTTGCCTCCGGTGATGGCTGCCAGACGCTTGGCCAACACCTCTGCACCGCCGTAAATGGTGTCCAAGCTTTTCGGGAAGCTCGACGCCAGTCGCCAACGGATATTGGGCAGGCTCTGAGCAATGGCAGGGGCTGAAAGGGTTGCAGCCACTCCGGCTGCACCCGCCATCAAGCCTGATTTAAGTAAGTCGCGTTTGTTCATGTGTCATCCTTCAAAAGTTAAGGGGATACACAAACCACGCAATACGCGTGCCAGCCTTGGCCGCTTATGATCTGCCCCAATAGAAAACAAGTGCTCACCTCCTACGGGTGAGCCCCAACAGGAGACTTCGCCATGCGCACTATTGACCACTTTTTGGCAGGCCATGTGGTAGCCGGTACTTCGAGCCGCTATCAAGATGTAACCAACCCTGCCACCGGCGCCGTGACCGGCCGCACAGCGCTGGCCAGCACCGAAGAGGTGCAGCGCGCGGTAGCCGCCGCTCACGCGGCATTCCCAGCTTGGGCAGACACCTCGCCCCTCAAGCGCGCGCGAATTCTTTTTAAATTTTTGGAGCTGCTCAACCAGCACCGCGATGCGCTGGCGCACTTGATCACCGCCGAGCACGGCAAGGTGTTTACCGATGCCCAAGGCGAAGTGACCCGTGGCATTGAAATTGTGGAATTTGCCACCGGCATTCCCCAGCTGCTCAAAACCGACTTCACTGAGCAAGTGTCCACCGGCATGGACAACTGGACGCTGCGCCAGCCTTTGGGCGTAGTGGCGGGCATCACGCCTTTTAACTTTCCGGTGATGGTGCCCATGTGGATGTTTCCGGTGGCCATTGCCACGGGCAACACCTTTGTGCTCAAACCCAGCCCTACCGACCCGTCGCCCGCTTTGTTGATGGCCGATTTGCTCAAGCAAGCTGGGCTGCCTGACGGGGTCTTCAATGTGGTGCAAGGCGACAAAGTGGCGGTAGACGCCCTGCTGGAGCACCCCGACGTCAAAGCCATAAGCTTTGTGGGCTCAACCCCAATAGCCAACTACATCTATGAAACCGGTGCGCGCCATGGCAAACGCGTTCAGGCTCTGGGCGGCGCCAAAAACCACATGGTGGTCATGCCCGACGCCGATTTAGACCAGGCCGTGGACGGCCTCATTGGCGCCGCTTACGGCTCAGCTGGCGAGCGCTGCATGGCCATCTCAGTGGCGGTGTTGGTGGGCCCGGTGGGGGAGCACATCATGCCCCAACTGGTCGAGCGCACACGCGCACTCAAAGTTAAAAACGGCACCGAGCTGGACTCTGAAATGGGTCCCATCGTCACCGCTGCGGCGCATGAGCGCATCACCGGTTACATCGCGCAAGGCGAACAAGAAGGCGCCAAGTTGCTGGTTGATGGCCGCCATTTCAAGGGTGCAAGTGCCGGTGCGGGATGCGAGCGCGGTTTTTGGATGGGGGGCACCCTGTTTGACCACGTCACGCCTGACATGCGCATTTACAAAGAAGAAATTTTTGGCCCCGTGCTCTCTTGTGTGCGTGTGCCCGACTTTGCCAGCGCAGTCGCACTGATCAACCAGCATGAGTTTGGCAACGGCGTGTCGTGCTACACCCGCGACGGCCATGTGGCGCGGGAATTTAGCCGCCGCATTCAGGTGGGTATGGTGGGCATCAATGTGCCCATTCCTGTGCCCATGGCCTGGCACGGTTTTGGCGGCTGGAAACGCTCGCTTTTTGGCGACATGCATGCCTACGGCCAAGAAGGCGTGCGTTTTTACACCAAGCAAAAATCCATCATGCAGCGCTGGCCCGAGAGCATTGGCAAGGGCGCGGAATTTGCGATGCCCACGTCCAAGTGAGCGACACCACCTTTGACTACATCATTGTCGGCGCGGGCACGGCCGGTGCTTTGCTGGCCAACCGGCTCAGCATGGACGCCAGCAAGCGGGTCCTGCTGATTGAAGCGGGGCGGCGCGACGACTACCACTGGATTCATATTCCGGTGGGCTACCTGTATTGCATAGGCAACCCACGCACCGACTGGCTTTACCAAACCCAACCCGAAGCGGGCCTCAACGGCCGCCAACTGCGCTACCCCCGCGGCAAGGTGTTGGGCGGAAGCTCCAGTATCAACGGCATGATTTACATGCGGGGCCAAGCCCGCGACTACGACCAATGGGCCCAACTTACTGGCGACGACCGTTGGAGCTGGGCGCAAAGCCTGCCCTATTTCAAGCTGCACGAAGACCACCACTTGGGCGCCAACGCCTGGCACGGCGCTAAATTGCTCGGCGACAAGGGCGGCTCTGACCCAGGCGCTATGAACGGCGCCCCTGATGACTCCCCCGGCCTGTGGGGGCAGCTCATGCAGCACCACCGCGCCGGTGGTGAATGGCGGGTAGAACGCCAACGCCTGCGCTGGGACGTGCTGGATGCTTTTGCCCAAGCCGCTGTTCAAGCCGGCGTGCCCGCCACTGAAGACTTCAACCGCGGCGACAACGAAGGCGTGGGTTACTTTGAGGTGAACCAAAAAAAGGGCTTTCGCTGGAACACCGCTCAAGCCTTTTTGCGCCCCACTTGCTACGGGCGGCCCAATGTCGAAATTTGGACCAGCGCGCAAGTAGCCCGGCTGTTGCTGGAGCCTGCTGCATCAACCTCAGCCTCAAACCCAAGCTCCCAGCGGTGTACCGGTGTTCAGGTCTGGACGGGCCAAGAGCTTGTCAGCGCCCTCGCCACCCAAGAAGTGATTTTGTGCGCAGGCAGCATAGGTTCACCCCAGCTCTTGCAACTTTCGGGGGTGGGACCGGGGGAGCTGCTGCGGTCTAGGGGTTTGGAAGTCAAGGTGGATTTGCCCGGCGTGGGCGCCAACCTGCAAGACCACTTGCAAATCCGCTCGGTGTACCAGGTGCAGGGCGTGAAAACCCTCAACACCATGGCGCGGCACTGGTGGGGCAAATTGAATATTGCGCTGGAGTACGCTGCCTTTCGCACCGGCCCTATGAGCATGGCGCCCAGCCAACTGGGGGCTTTCACGCGCAGCTCGCCCGAATTCGCGCACCCCAACCTGCAATACCACGTGCAGCCTTTATCGCTCGACGCTTTTGGCGAGCCGCTGCACCGCTACAACGCTTTTACCGCCAGTGTGTGCAACCTCAACCCCAGCAGCCGCGGCACCGTCCACATCACCAGCCCACGGTTTGAAGACGCGCCCGCCATAGCGCCCAACTACCTCAGCACCGCGCAGGACCAGCAGGTAGCCGCGGATTCTTTGCGGGTCACGCGGCGGATCGTGTCGCAACCGGCCATGGCGGGTTACCAGCCGAGAGAGCTCAGACCAGGTGAAGGCTATCAAACCGATCACGAGCTCTCCCGCATGGCTGGCGACATTGCCACCACGATTTTTCACCCTGTGGGCACCACCAAAATGGGCCGCGCCGAGGACCCCATGGCCGTGGTGGACCCGGAGTTTCGCGTACGTGGCGTGCAGGGCCTGCGGGTGGTGGATGCGGGCGTGATGCCCACCATCACCAGCGGCAACACCAACGCCCCGGTGTTGATGATGGCCGAGCGCGCCGCGCGCTGGATCATGGCGTCGTCATCCGCACCTTGAAGCACAAGGCCTTCCTCCCCAAGGGTAAACACTAGCAAAAGTAGCCCCAAAGTGAGTCACAACGGGGGGTTGGCGAGGCTAAACTTATAAATCAAACTACGGATCCGAGGAAGACGCCCCGTAACTCAAAAAGGCCGCCCCAAGTAGGCAGCCTCACAGCACCGGTAACCCCGGTGCTTTTTTATTCATGGAACTAGTTTGGATCACGCTGGCCTCTGGCTTAGCCGGCTTTGTGGACTCTATAGTGGGCGGCGGCGGGCTGATTTTGCTGCCGGCCCTGTTGGTGGCCTACCCCAGCGCCCCTGCGGCGGCCATGTTGGGCACCAACAAATCGGCCTCGGTGTGGGGCACCGCCTTTGCCAGCTGGCAGTTCTGCCGCCGCATTGAGATGCCATGGCGCATTTGGTTGCCTGCAGCCGCTTTGAGCTTTGGGGGCTCGCTGGTGGGCGCTTGGGGGCTCACTCGGGTGTCGTCCGACTTATTGAAGCAACTGCTCCCGCTGGTGTTGCTGGCCGTGCTGCTCTACACCCTGGCGCGTAAAGACTTGGGCGCGCACCACCAACCCCGGTTCAGCGGCCGGCAAGAACTGGCCGCCGCCGCTTTGGTGGGCCTGTGCATTGGATGCTACGACGGGTTTTTTGGCCCGGGCACGGGCAGCTTTATGGTGTTTGCCTTGGTGCGCTGGCTTGGGTACGACTTTTTGCATGCCTCTGCAGGCGCGAAGCTGATGAACATGTCCAGCAACGCTGCGGCTTTGCTCTTGCTGAGCTTCAACGGATTGGTGTGGTGGCACCTGGCTTTGCCGTTGGCCTTGGCCAATATTGTGGGCAGTGTGCTGGGCACGCGGCTGGCCCTGCGCCACGGCAGCGGCTTTGTGCGCTGGGTGTTTATTGGGGTGGTGGTCGTGCTGATTCTGAAAACCAGCTGGAATGCTTATTCTGGCTGAGCGGCCTGAGCAGAGCGCGTCGGCGAAGCCGACTTGGCAGACGCTGGCGGCCATGCCACATCTTTGGCGGCGCGCTGTTTGCCTATGGGCGCAGCGGCCTTACCTAGCTTGACGGCTTCCATGTCTTCTTCGCTGGGGTACTGGTCCATCAACCAATAGTCAAACACACGCCGCGCCAGTGGGGCAGCATGCTCGGCCCCAAAACCTGAGTTTTCCACCACCACCGCCAAGGCTATTTTGGGGTCATCGGCCGGGGCAAAGGCCATGTACAAGGCGTGGTCGCGCTGGTGCTCCAGCATTTTGGAAGCGTTGTATTTTTCTTTTTGACCAATGGTCACCGCTTGGGCGGTTCCGGTTTTACCGCCACTTAAATAGGGCGCGCCCATGCACCCGCGGGTAGAGGTGCCACCCTGTGTTACACCCACCAACGCTTTGCGAATCACCGCCACGTGTTCAGGGGCATACGCCAGTTGCTCGGGCGGCTGGGTGCGTAAGGTGGTGCGGTTGTGACTGACCGGGTCTTGCGTGGCCAACACCAGTTGGGGCGCATATTTGGTGCCGCCATTGACCAGGGTAGCGGTGGCGCTGGCCAACTGCAGCATGGTGAAGGTGTTGTAGCCCTGGCCAATGCCCAGCGAAATGGTTTCCCCCGCATACCACTTGCGCTGCTCCGGTTTTTTGTAATTGTTGCGCTTCCATTCCTGGCTGGGCAACACCCCTTTGAGCTCACCTTGTATGTCGATGCCCGTGAGCTGCCCAAAACCCAGTGGCGCCATAAAGTCGTGAATGGCGTCCACCCCCAACTCGTTGGCTAAGGTGTAGTAATACACATTGCTGGACTTGACGATGCTCAAGTACATGTCCACGGGCCCCAAGCCCGTGTCGCCATGGCTGCGAAAAGTGTGGCCCCCAAATGTCCAGGAGCCTCCATCGTTAATGACGGTACTGGCCGAGCGCTTGCCCGTTTGCAGGGCAGCCATGGCCATGAAGGGCTTGTAGGTGGACCCTGGCGGGTAGGTGCCCCGCAAAGCGCGGTTGAGCAGGGGCTTTTCAATGGATTCGTTGAGCTCTTTCCAGCTTTCGGAGTCAATGCCCTCCACAAACAAATTGGGATCAAACGTGGGCTTGCTTACAAAGGCCAAGACTTCGCCGGTTTTGGGGTCTAAAGCCACCAAGGCGCCCCGGCGGTCGCCAAACATTTCTTCCACCAAGTGCTGCAGCTTGATGTCTATCGACAGCACCACGGTTTGCCCCGGGGTAGAGGGCAGGCTGGTCAACTTGCGCATGGCACGGCCGCCCGCAGAGGTTTCCACCTGCTCAAAGCCGGTCAACCCATGCAGTTCTTTTTCAAAGCTTTGCTCTACCCCCAGTTTGCCGACGTATTCGGTGCCACGGTAGTTGCTTTGATCATCGTCTGGCCATTCTTCAATGACCTTTTTTTCAGCTGTGTTAATGCGCCCAATGTAGCCAATGACGTGGCTGGCCAAGTCGCCCCAAGGGTAGTTGCGAAATAAGCGCGCCTTGATTTCTACCCCAGGAAACCGAAAGCGCTGAGCGGCAAACTTGGCCACCTCGGTGTCTGTTAAGCGCGTGCGAATGGGGATGGAGTCGATATTTTTAGACTCCTCGCGCAGCTTTTTAAAGCGCCGCCTATCGCGAGGCGCGATGTCCAGCACCGTAGCCAGCTCGTCTATGGTGCGCTCCAGGTTTTTCACCTTAGACGGCGTGATTTCGAGTGTGTAAGCCGAATAGTTGGTGGCCAACACAATGCCGTTGCGGTCCAAAATCAACCCGCGGTTGGGCACCACGGGCACCACAGCGGTGCGGTTGCTTTCGGCCTGTTCGTTCAAGTCATCGTGGCGCACCAGCTGCAAATACACCAACCGCGCCGCCAGCAAAGCAAAACACAACAGAATCAGGGCCGTTACCACCAATAAACGGGTGCGAAAACGGTTGAGATCGGACTCGACATCCCGCAACTCAATCATGGACAGCCTTAAGGGAGGGGTTCACTCGAGAAGGATTCACGCCAAAACCTTTCACAGCGGGCGATTGGCGTCGGGGTCGGGGGCCTGCTTTTGAGGCAGCAAAAGCAGCACCGATACGGGCACCCACAACACGGCCTCGAGCAGCGGCGCAATCAAGAGCGTGAAGCCTGGAAAACCATCCCCCACCCACAAGCGCACGGTTAAAGACACCACATGCGAGGCAAGCAACAAGGGCAACACCTGCAGCGCCTGTTGCGGCACACTGAACCACAGCAAACGGCGGTGGATGGTGATGCCAAAGTAGCTCAGCACGGTGTAGGACAGGGCATGTTGCCCCAACACACTGCCCTGATGCACATCCACCAGCATGCCAAACACAAAGGCGGCCAGCATGCCCACGCGTCGGGGTTGGTGCACATTCCAAAACACCAACACCAAGGCCAAGACATCGGGCGCCCAAGCCGCGCGCCCCCACCAGCCGATGTTTTGCACCATGTTAAAGAGCAAGGCCAGCAACAACGTGCCCCAAATAAAGCTGGGTTTGGCGGGCAACAAAAGCTGCTGCTGACCTAATGGCATGATCATTTGGCTTTGCCTTTTTTGCTCAACTCAGGCGGCACTTCGGGCGCAGGTCGCTCTGGAATCTCGGCGGAGGCCGGTTGCACCACCAGCACATGCAAAGTGCCCTCGGTGTTGGCCAAAGGCTTGCACACAATGCGGGCAAACGAGGACTCGACGCGACGCTCAATATGGTCCACCTGCGCCACCGGCAGCCCCGGGGGGTAAACGCCATCGACCCCGCTGGTGGTCAGCACATCACCAGGCTGCACATCGGCATTGGTGGCCATATAGCGCAGCTCCAGCCCTGGGCTCGTGTACCCCGGCGTGCCAAAGGCCACCGCCCGTGCGCCGGTGCGGGTGTTAAGGATGGGAATGGCCTGCTCCCGGTCGGTCACTAAAGTGACCTCGCTTAAGGCGGGGTACACACGAGTTACCTGGCCTAGCACGCCGGATTCATCCAATACCGGCGAGCCCAGTCGAACGCCTTGAAGCGCGCCCTTGTCAATCACCACCTTGCGGGTATAGGGGTCAGCAGCGTCATACAACACTTGGGCGGTTTGGGAGGTGCTGACAAACCGGTCGCGAAGTTCCAAAACAGAGCGCAAACGCTGGTTTTCAAGCAACAACTGTTCCACCTGGGCCGAGCGCTGCAGCCCCTGAATCACGGTGCCTTTGAGGCGATCGCGCTCAAGCTGAACGGTTTGGAGCTCCTCAAAGTACTGGCTGCCGTTTTGCAACCACAACATGGGCTGCACCACGGCTTGTTGCAGCGGGTACACCACGGTGGACAGCACCGCGCGCACAGGCTGGGTGACCACAAAGCGGCGGTCGAGCACCATCAAAAACACCGACAGGGCGCTGAACAGCAAAAACTTGGAAAACGCTGAGGCCCCTTGCTTGAAAAAGGGCGGGGGAGATCGGTCCAGCGTACCTAAAGGCATTGAAGGGTTCCTGTGTCAACAGGCCGCTGGACGGTGGCTTATTCGCTGGTGAAAATGGTACCCAAGCGGTCCATGCGTTCCAGCGCCATGCCGCAGCCGCGCACCACACAGGTCAGGGGGTCTTCGGCCACCAGGACAGACACGCCGGTTTCCTCAGCCAACAGTCGGTCGAGGTCGCGCAGCAAGGCGCCACCTCCGGTGAGCATCATGCCTCGGTCGGAAATGTCAGCCCCCAGCTCGGGTGGGGTTTGTTCCAGCGCGTTTTTAACGGCAGACACAATGTTGTTGAGCGGGTCAGTCAAGGCTTCCAAGATTTCGTTGCTGGAAATGGTGAAGCTGCGCGGCACGCCCTCGGACATGTTGCGGCCGCGAACTTCCATTTCGCGCACCTCGGAGCCCGGAAAGGCCGAACCTATGGTTTTTTTGATGTTCTCTGCGGTGGGCTCGCCAATGAGCATGCCGTAGTTGCGCCGGATGTAGCTGATGATGGCTTCGTCAAACTTGTCGCCACCCACGCGCACAGAGCCCTTGTAGACCATACCGCCCAAAGAAATCACGCCCACCTCGGTGGTGCCGCCGCCAATATCCACCACCATGGAGCCGCTGGCATCGGCCACCGGCAAACCCGCCCCGATGGCAGCGGCCATGGGTTCTTCAATCAGGTAGACCTCTGATGCGCCTGCGCCTAAGGCCGACTCGCGAATGGCGCGCCGCTCTACTTGGGTTGAGCCGCAAGGCACGCAAATGATGATGCGGGGGCTGGGTTTGAACAAACCCCGTGGGTGCACCATTTTGATGAACTGCTTGAGCATTTGCTCGGTCACGGTGAAATCGGCAATCACGCCGTCTTTCATGGGGCGAATGGCTTCAATATTGCCGGGCACCTTACCCAGCATGGCTTTGGCTTCGCGGCCAACGGCCTGAATGGTTTTTTTACCCTGGGGTCCGCCTTCGTGGCGAATGGCCACGACAGAAGGCTCGTCGAGCACAAGGCCTTTGTCTCGAACAAAAATCAGGGTGTTGGCGGTCCCGATGTCAATCGCCAAGTCGGTGGAGATGTACCGACGGAAAGACTCAAACATTCAATAATTCCTCATTGCCAAAGGCGGGTGCGCATCGGCATAAAAATAGAACCGGGCCCTGAACAGACCAAAACCTGCAATCCAGGGCCCCATTCACCACTCATTAAAGGCAGGATAATACTCCAACGCTCCCTGAGTAATGGTCGGTAACGCGCTTTGAAAACGTGCATTTCAAGCCCAAATTAAGGCTGACAGTCGCCCCGTAACCCAAACCAACTTTTTTTACTGCCCGCAAGATGTCCCTTCAGTCCCAAGAAATGGTGCGCATGGCCTCACTGGCCAAGCTTGAAATCAGAACCCAAGAGCTTGAACACATGCGTTCCTCAATCAACGATTTTTTCAAGATTGTGGAGGCCATTGGCTCGGTAGACACCACGGGCGTGGAGCCTTTGGCCCACCCAGCTGCCATCATTCAAGAGGTGGCGCTGCGCCTGCGCGACGATGTGGTGAGCGAGCCCAACCAACGAGAGGCCAACCAACAAAGCGCCCCAGCCGTGGATCGCGGGTTGTTTTTAGTGCCTAAAGTGATCGAGTGACCGCCCAAATGACTTCACTTTCCATGCCCCTGCACGACCTCACCGTGGCCGAACTGGCCGCCGGCCTTAAAGCCAAAACCTTTTCTGCCACAGAAGTGGCGCGGCATTTTCTAACCCGCGCCCAAGACGACATGAGCGCGACTGCTCAAGCGCAAGGTGCTGACAAAACCTTTGGCACGGGCAGCTTTTTGGCCCTGAACCCAGAGGCCACATTGGCACAGGCAAAGGCTGCCGATACTCGTTTGGCAGCGGGCACAGGCGGCGCGCTTGAAGGTGTGCCACTGGGGCACAAAGACATTTTTGTGACCCAAGCTTTTCCCACCACCGCGGGCTCCAAAATGCTGGAAGGCTACCGCTCGCCATTTGACGCCACCGTGGTGCGCAAACTGGCCGAAGCCGGCATGGTGACTGTAGGCAAGCTCAACTGTGACGAATTTGCCATGGGCTCGGCCAACGAAAACTCTGCCTATGGCGCAGTAAAGAACCCTTGGGATGCCACCCGAGTGCCCGGTGGCTCATCTGGGGGGAGCGCCTCAGCCATCGCTGCGCGCCTCGTGCCGGCAGCCACCGGCACCGACACCGGCGGCTCCATCCGTCAACCTGCCAGCTTTTGCGGCATCACCGGCATCAAACCCACCTATGGTCGTGCCAGCCGTTACGGCATGATTGCCTATGCCTCCAGCCTTGACCAAGCCGGCCCCATGGCCCGCACGGCTGAAGACTGCGCACTTTTGCTCAGCGCTATGTGCGGCCCCGACCCAGACCGCGACTCCACTTCTGTGGACGTCCCCGCAGAAGACTTCACCGCATCACTTAACGGCTCTATCGACGGGCTGCGCGTCGGTATTCCAAAAGAGTTTTTTGGCGAAGGTCTGCACGCCGATGTGCGAGCGGCAGTGGACGTGGCGCTGGCCGAGCTGAAGAAGCTGGGCGCCAAGCTCGTGCCCATCAGCCTGCCGCGCACTGAGTTGTCGATTCCGGTTTACTACATCATCGCGCCGGCTGAGGCCAGCTCCAACCTGAGCCGTTTCGACGGGGTGAAATTTGGCCACCGCGCCAAGGACTTTACCGATCTGGAGAGCATGTACAAAAAGTCGCGAGCCGAAGGCTTTGGCGCAGAGGTCAAGCGCCGCATCATGACCGGTACTTATGTGCTCAGCCACGGCTACTACGACGCCTACTACCTGCAAGCCCAGAAAATCCGACGCATGATTGCCGACGACTTTCAAAACGCATTCAAAGACTGCGACGTGATCGCAGGCCCCGTGGCCCCATCAGTAGCTTGGAAGTTGGGCGAAAACGCCCACGACCCGGTGGCCGACTATTTGGCCGACATCTTTACCCTGCCTGCCTCGTTGGCCGGCCTGCCCGGCATGAGCGTGCCTGCGGGCTTTGCGATGCCCAGCATGCAGGGATCGGGCTCTGGAAGCGCCAAGCCGCTTCCCGTGGGACTGCAGCTGATCGGCAACTACTTCAAAGAAGCCCAATTGCTGAACGTGGCGCACCGCCTTCAGCAGGCCACCGACTTCCACCTTCGCAAGCCGGAGGGGGTTTGATATGAGCTCTAAATTGGTTCAAGGTTACGAAGTGGTCATTGGCTTCGAAACACACACTCAGCTGTCCACCAACAGCAAGATTTTCAGCCGGGCGAGCGTAGCATTTGGCGCTGAGCCCAATACCCAAGCCTGCGCTGTGGACATGGCCTTGCCGGGCACGCTGCCGGTCATGAACAAGGGCGCGGTGGAGCGTGCCATTCAGCTGGGCTTGGCTGTGAATGCCCATGTGGCCGAGCGCAGCATTTTTGCGCGTAAAAATTACTTTTACCCGGACCTGCCCAAGGGCTACCAGATCAGCCAGTTCGAAATTCCGGTGGTGCAGGGTGGCGAGGTGTCGTTCTATCTTCAAGAGGGCAAAGACACCGTGCACAAAACGGTGCGCTTGGTGCGCGCCCACCTTGAAGAAGACGCTGGTAAGTCCATCCATGAAGACGCAGCACTTGGGGGCGGTGGTCAAAGCGGCATCGACCTCAACCGCGCCGGCACGCCGCTGCTGGAAATCGTGACCGAGCCGGACATGCGCAGCAGCGATGAGGCGGTGGCCTACGCCAAAGAGCTGCACAAAATTGTGACGTGGATTGGCATTTGCGACGGCAACATGCAAGAAGGCTCTTTCCGGTGCGATGCCAATGTGTCAGTGCGCAAACCCGGCCAACCCCTAGGCACTCGCCGCGAGATCAAAAACCTCAACAGCTTCAAGTTCATGCAGCAAGCCATCGACTTTGAGGTGCGCTGGCAAATTGAAGAGTTGGAAGACGGACGCGCCATCCAACAGGCCACCGTTCTGTTTGACCCCGACACGGGCGAGACCCGCGCCATGCGGACCAAAGAAGACTCTGCCGACTACCGCTACTTCCCCGACCCCGATCTACCCCCGCTGGTGATCGACCGCGATTGGGTCGAGCGCGTCAAAGCCGAAATGACCGAACTGCCGCGCGTGATGTCAGCCCGTTTTGTGCGCGACTTCGCCCTGCCTGAATACGATGCCACCACGCTCACCCAAAGCAAAGCCATGGCGGCTTACTTTGAAGCCGTTGCCAAGGCCAGCGGTCAGCCCAAGCTGGCCAGCAACTGGATCATGGGCGAAGTGTCACGTAGATTAAATGCGGGAGATATGGGCATCGATCAAGCCCCGGTAAGTGCCGATCGCTTGGCAGCGCTTATTTCCCGGATACACGACGGCACCATTTCCAACAATGCCGCCAAAGAAGTGTTTGAGGCGCTTTGGAATGCGTCCGGCGATTTGGGCGCTGAAGCTGGGGCGCTTTCTTTGGTGGACAGCATCATTGAGGCCAAGGGCCTCAAGCTAATGAACGACACGGGCGCGCTGGAGGCCATCATTGACGAAGTGCTGGCCGCCCACCCCAAAAACGTCGAAGAATTTAAAGCTGGCAACGCCAAGGCCCTGAACGGCTTAGTGGGGCCGATCATGAAAGCCAGCAAAGGCAAGGCCAACCCAGCGCAGGTGAATGCTTTGTTGATGACAAAGCTGGGCTGAGCTTTAAATAAACCAGGCCCCGCGGAGTCCAGTCACACCCCGTACCGGTCCCTGTAAGCCTGAACTCGAGCCAGCTGTTGGCTCAGGTTGTTGCCAAGATCACCTCCTGCATCACCATCCGCATCCATGGCACGAGCCTTAACCTGCAGGTAAGCCAGCAGGTCCTCCAGCTTGGAGATGGCGCAAACCTGCAAACCCAAGGTGTTTTGCACATACTGCACGGCACTGTGCGACACGTCTAGCAACGAGCCGTCGGCTTGTTTTTCGGTGGCTTTTTCTTGGCGGTCTAGGGCAATGGCTACGGCATGCGGGGTGGCGCCAGTGGAGCGGATCAGCCCAATAGACTCACGCACTGCAGTGCCCGCGCTGATGACGTCGTCCCCGATCAGCACGCGGCCTTTCAAGGGCGCACCCACAAGGTGTCCGCCTTCGCCGTGGTCCTTGGCTTCTTTACGGTTGTAGGCAAAGGGTACGTTTTTTCCTAAGCGCGCCAACTCAATAGCAACAGCCGCACCCAACGGAATACCCTTGTAGGCGGGGCCAAAAATCATGTCAAATTCGATGCCGCTGGCCAGCAAGGCCTGTGCATAAAATTGCGCCAGCCGGCTGAGCTTGGCGCCGTCGTCAAACAAACCGGCATTGAAAAAATAGGGGCTCAGACGACCGGCCTTGGTTTTAAATTCACCAAAACGCAGCACCCCTGAGTCAATGGCAAACTGCACAAATTCTCGTGCCAGACTGTGCTGCGGTTCTCCGCCCACACCGTTTTGGGCAACTGTCACCATAGGGCCGTCTCCATAGGAATTACCTTGTTTAAATTAATTAGCCTCAACCTCAACGGCATCCGATCTGCCACCCGCAAAGGCCTAGAAACCTGGGTGGCTCAAGAGCAACCAAATTGTATGTGTGTGCAAGAGCTCAAGGCGCAGGCGGCCGACATGCAGGGCAGCTTAGACACGTTGGCGGGAATGCACGGCTACTTTCACCATGCAGCGCAAAAAGGTTACTCCGGAGTGGGGGTGTACACACGGCACGAACCCAGTGAAGTGTTGACGGGCACAGGGCACACCGAATTTGATGCCGAAGGCCGCTACGTGGAATTGCGGTTTGACACGCCTGCGCGCAAGCTGTCCATCATCAGCTGCTACTTTCCCAGTGGGTCATCTGGCGATGAGCGGCAGTTGGCCAAATTTAGGTTTTTAGAGCACATCTACCCCCACTTATTGCAGCTCAAACACAACGGCACTCGGGAGTTGCTGCTGTGCGGTGACGTGAACATTGCGCACCACCCCATCGACCTGAAAAACTGGAAGGGCAACCTTAAAAACTCTGGCTTTTTGCCCGGAGAGCGCCAATGGATGACCCAACTATTGGCCAACGGCTGGCATGACGTGTACCGCCACCTGCACCCCGACCATGGCGAGGAAGCCTACACCTGGTGGAGCAACCGCGGCCAGGCCTGGGCCAACAATGTGGGCTGGCGCATCGACTACCACCTGGCCACGGCTGCTTTGGCGCATAAGGCGACCAACGCCCGCGTATACAAGGAGCAAAGGTTTTCAGACCATGCGCCGTTGACGGTGGAGTATGACTTTACGCTTACGTAAGCCATCAACTTAAGGCCTCCAATGTTCAAGTACCTCACCGTCCCCGTTACCCCGTTCGAGCAAAACTGCTCCATTGTGTGGTGCTCAGACACGCTGTCTGCCGCCGTCATTGACCCGGGCGGAGACCTGCCCCACTTACTGGATGCCGTTAAAAAATTGGGCGTCAAGCTAGGGCAAATTTGGCTCACACATGCGCACATTGATCATGCAGGTGGCACAGCCGAACTAGCGCGATTGCTGAACCTGCCCATCATTGGCCCGCATACCGGCGATCAATTTTGGATCGATGGTTTGCCGCTGCAAAGTCAGCGGTTTGGCTTTCCCCCTTCAGACACCTTTACCCCCGCGCGCTGGCTGCACGATGGCGACACGGTGCAAATTGGGCATTGCAGTTTGCAGGTGCGACACTGCCCTGGCCACACACCGGGTCATGTGGTGTTTTATTCAGAAGAGGCACAGCGGGCGTTTGTGGGCGATGTGTTGTTTGCTGGATCTATTGGCCGCACCGACTTCCCGCAAGGCAACCACGACCACTTGATTGCAAGCATCACGCAACGGCTGTGGCCTATGGGGGACGATACAGTGTTCATTCCTGGTCACGGGCCGGAAAGTACGTTTGGCCGTGAGCGCCAAACCAACCCTTATGTGGGCGGCATTTGATTATTCCGCGTAAGCCAGCCTAGCCTTCTCATACAAAGGCATCACCTTAGGCAACTGTTGCTCAATTTCCGCAATGCGGCTGCGCCCTGACGGGTGGGTGGACAACCACTGAGGCGGGCTGTTGGCATTGGCCGCGCTCATTTTTTCCCAAAGGGTCACACCAGCACGCGGGTCAAAGCCGGCCCGTGCGGCCAACTCCAAGCCCACAATATCAGCCTCGGTTTCATCTTCTCGGCTGAACTCCAAGGTCAGCAAGTTGGCACCGCCGCGCGCCACCATATCCGTGAGGTTCGGGTCGATGCCAAAAATGCTGGCGGCCAATGCTCCTCCTATGCGCGCCACACCGTTGGTCACGGCGGTTTTACCCATGCGCTCGCGGGCGTGCTCACGCAGTGCGTGTGCAATTTCGTGGCCCATCACCATGGCCACCTCATGGTCGGTGAGCTTGAGCTTGTCCAATATGCCGCTGTAAAACGCAATCTTGCCGCCCGGCATGCAAAACGCGTTGACTTGCGCCGATCCAATCAAGTTCACTTCCCACTTCCAATCTTTGGCGCGCGGGTTCCAGGTCAAAGCATGGGGAATGATGCGTTTGGCAATGTCGCGCAACCGGATCAGCTGCGGATGGTCTTTGGGCGCGAGCGCTTTTTTGGCATGGGCCTGGTCCAACATTTGGTAGTACTGCTGGCGCGCGCTGTTTTCTACCTGCTCGGCAGGCACCATCTTTGCAAAGGCCGATGGCTGGCCCACCTCCACCCCCTCACGGCTTTGACCTTGTGCTTGAACCTGTAGCTGCGCACCCCCTAAAACAAGTGCAGAGCAGACGGCCCAGCCCCTGAAATAGGCCAAGGTAGCTAAAGCGGTATGAGCGGCGCGAGGCTTACAGGCTTTGAGTGGGTTCACTGGGCAGAGTATGGGGTTAGACATTCAGGTGAATATTTTGATGCATCATCTAACCAGTTATTCAAATGATGCCGAAGCCCCTCAAAACAAGCCCCCCGCAAACTCCACCCTGAACCCCGCCCACATGCCTCTCCCACCCACTTTGCCCCCCACTTGGCGCGCCACCTTGGCGGTGTACTTGGAACCTGCGTCCTTGCGCATGCTGGTGCTGGGCTTTGGTGCGGGGCTGCCGCTGCTGCTGGTGTTGGGCACTTTGAGCTTTAGGCTGCGCGAAGCAGGCATTGACCGCACCACCATTGGGTATTTAAGTTGGGTGGGGCTAGCCTATGCATTTAAGTGGGTGTGGGCACCATTGGTAGACCGCTTGCAATTACCTGTGGTGAACCGTTTGTGGGGCCTGCGCCGCAGCTGGCTGATGGCGGCGCAGGTGTTGATCGTGTTGGGGCTGTTGGGCATGGCGCTGCAAGACCCGCGCAGCGGCTTGGAGCCCTTGGTGTGGTGCGCGCTGGCGGTGGCGTTTGGGTCGGCCACGCAAGACATTGCGCTGGATGCTTTTCGAATCGAATCTGCGGGCGCCGAGCGGCAAGCCGCGCTGGCGGCGTCTTACCAGACCGGCTATCGGCTGGCCATGATTTGGGCTGGAGCCGGGGTGCTGTGGCTTGCTGCTATGGCAGAAGTGGCTGAGGCAGGCACCTACCAACAAGCTGCTTGGCAGTGGGCTTATGTGGTGATGG